>JBAZDD010000220.1:0-4173 GCA_041654635.1 Candidatus Muiribacteriota bacterium | reverse complement strand
CATAATGCGAAGCAATGTCGCTTAACCAGATTTTTTCCATATATTCTCCTACATTATTAAATTTCATTTAATAACTTATCAAAAAACACAAATAAATACAATAGAATAATGAAACGCGGGTGAAACGCGGATGAAACGCGGATGAAACGCGGATGAAACGCGTAAGAATCTTAAAAGCAGTAAAAAGTGAATAAGTGAGTAAGAAAAATAAAAAACTTAGGAGCTGTGCAGACCCCATATCACGTATTTACTACTTTGATTATTCCTCTGAAATATTGTATATTAACTCTTATGATGCCAAAGTATGTTGAACTTTTAAAAACAAAAAATCATAATAAAAAAAATTTTTTAATAAATTATGCTGATTCATTGTGGGAAAAATGCAGATTATGTGGTTTTTTCTGTAAAGTTGATCGAAACAAAACTGAGGGAACCGGCTGCAAGGCAGGTAATAAAATCAAAGTAGCTTCTTTTTCTGTTCATAAAGGTGAGGAACCCCCAATATCTGGAACAAAAGGTTCAGGAACTGTATTTTTTTCCAACTGCTCACTTGAATGTAATTTCTGTCAGAATTATCCAATTTCTCAACTTTCGGTCGGAAAAGAGCTTAGTGTTGACGAGTTTGCAGAAAAACTTCTTTTTCTTCAGAAAAAAGGTGTGCATAATATAAATCTTGTAACTCCTTCACATTTTATTCCACTGATTTTTAAGGGAATATTAGCGGCTGGTGAAAAAGGTCTTATAATTCCTATTGTTTATAATACTTCAGGATATGATTCTCTTGAAAGTTTCTACCTGTTGAAAGAATTTGTAGATATAATGCTTCCTGATATGAAATATTATAAAAATCTTCCAGCCCGGAAATATTCAGGAATTAATAATTATGTTGAAATAAATCGAAAGTTTATAAATGCTGTTATTAATGAATACTGTGAAAATATTTTTGATGAATCTGGAATAATCAAAAGAGGGTTTATTTTAAGGCATCTTGTACTTCCTTTTGAGATAAAAAACACTTATGAGATAATAAATTATATTGCAAAAATTAAACCTGATATTTTTTTGAGTATAATGCGTCAATATTTCCCTGCATGGCGAGCTTCAGAAAAACAGCAGGAAAAATTATCTGAAATGTGTTATAATAAAATTATAGAGCATGCAGATTCCATGGGTTTGGAAAACGTATATATTCAGGAGGAATAATGTCTGCAAATACTGATACTATAAAAATTCAAAATGATAACAATATAAAAATCTCACAGAATGATGAAAAAGCGCAGGAAGTTGAACGTATTTGCGGAAACTGTGCTTATTATGAAGTTATGGCTGGGGGGTTTGGAAAGTGCAAGAGTACAGCTGCTCATGGTTATGATTTAATTGTTGAACAAAATTCCAGCTGTGAAACTTTTAAAAATAAAAATTAATGAAATTAATTTATAGAAATATCATTTTATATATAATAGTAAGTTCGATGATGGTTTTTTTACTTTGTTTTCTTTCAGGTAATTTTCTTCAGAATAAATTTACAAGAAGAATTGTTAACGAAAAGAAGATTTTTCTTGAATCAATTTCTTACACTGTAAGAAACTATGTTGAAAAACAGAGTAATTATTTACATGCTTTAAAAAAAGTATATCAAAACAGTTTATCAGATAATGATATTGAAAATATGATTTCTTTTCATCCTTTTATTAGAGATTTATTTTTTGTTAACAGTCAAGGTGATATACATTCATCAGCAAGAAACAATAAGTATAATATAAAATTTGATACAGATAATATTTTTGAATTATATATTTCTCCAATTTTTGAATATAATGGAGAAAATGTATTTTTTTCAGGAATTTCCTATGATGAAGATAATTTTATTTTCACAATGACGGTCTTGAATGTAGATGATATTTATCAGAGACTTGTCCTGCCTGAGGGAGATACAATTGTAATACTTGATAATGAAGGAAAAATTCTTAATCTCAATAAATCATTTTTCAACCTTCCTTCTGATGAACATTTTGAAGAGTTGAAATATTCTGATTATATTATATGGGAAAATTCAATATATACTGGTAGAAGAATAACTGGACTGCCATGGTTTGTTATTTATAAAACTGTTATTAATGAGGATAAATTCGTTTTCGGAGAAAAAATTTCAATTATTTTATCTTATATTATGCTTATGGGAATGTTTTTAATTTTATCTTATTTTTTGATTTTTAAAAAAGTAAGTAAATCAATTGAAAAGATTTCAAAAAATGCAGGTTTAAACACAAAAAGAAAAGATGAAAATAAAATGCTTGTCGAGTTTATTGAAAAAAATGATATAAAATTAACCAGTTTATATGAAGAACTCAATTCGTCTCACAATCAGACAATCGCAATTTCGCAGCAGATGAGTATTTATGGAAAAGAGCTTGAGTATGCAAACAAAAAACTTAGAGAACTTGAAAATGTAAAAAATAATTTTATTGCTTCAATTTCTCATGAACTTAAAACTCCGCTTCTTGTTATTTTAGGATATAATGAATTAATACTGAATAAAAAAATGGGTGATATTAATCAGGAACAGCACAAAAGTCTTGAAATTATCAAAAAAAATCTTAAGAAACTGTCTTCCCTTATTGAAAATATGCTTGATTATTCCAAGCTTTTATATGAAAAAGTTGAGCTTAATCCTTCAAAAGTTGATATTGCATATATTATTGAAAGAGCCCATGAGATTGTAAGACCAAATATTGATGAAAAAGGATTAATGTTTAGAAATAATATTGAAAAAAATCGTTTTTTTGTGTATGTTGATATAGAGCGAATGATTCACCTTTTTGTAAATCTTCTTCTCAATTCTATCAAGTTTACAGAAAGGGGAGGATTTGTTGAAACAGGTGTGCAGAAAGAAAAATCAGATTGTCTTTATGTGTATGTTAAAGATAACGGTATTGGAATAGAAAAGGATAAACTTGATACAATTTTTGAACATTTTTTTCAGGTTGATCAGAGTTTCACAAGGCAGTTTTCAGGGGTGGGACTAGGACTGGCTATTGTTAAAGCTATAATTGACAATCATGGTGGTGAGATTTTTGTTGAAAGTCAACCTGGTGTGGGGACAACAGTTATTTTATCGTTGAAAAAAACAAATTTGGAGGGACAGGGTGTATAAAGACAGTTCATATTACTTAAACATGTTGAAAAATTCTGATAACGTTGAAGAAAAGCTATTTGCAATAAAAAAACTTGTTTTATTTAAAAAAGAAAATATTGCACAGGAAGTAATCCCTTATCTTGATCACAGTGAACCTGTTGTCCGATATGTAACTGCTCAGACACTTGGATATTTTATGTTTGACAATGTTGGTAAGGCATTGCTGGAAGCCCTTGTTGAACCTGAAGAATGGGTAAGACTTGAAATTGTTGAAGCAATTGGAAAAGTCAAACCTAAAAATGCTATTCCAATACTTTTAAAATATCTGGAAACTGAAAGTGATAATAAAATTAAAGCAACTATAATAAAAGTACTTGGAATTCTGAATGATGAAAAAGTTATTCCGTATATAGCTCAATTTTTAAATTCAAGTGATGAAAGGGTAAAAGCTAATACAATTGAAGCTCTTGAAAATTTTGAAAATTCCAGAATACTTGAGTTGCTCAAGCCTTTTAAAACCGATAAAAATAACAGAGTAAGAGCTAATACAGCTCTACTTTTTGTAAAAAAAGGAAAGTCGGAAGGATATGAAATTCTTGAAGACATGCTTAAGGATGATAATGAGTGGATGGTTGCTTCAGCTGTGTATTCTCTCGGCGAGATTTCAAATGAACAGGCTTTATCTATAATGGAAAAAAACAATATTTTTGAAAATAAAAACTGGAGTATTAGAAGAAATGTTATAATTGCCCTTGCTAAAATGGTTAAAGAAAAAATTGATAAAGCAGAAAAATTGTTTTTAAATTTTTTAAATTCACCGGATGAAGAAGATGTACTTTTTGCTGTTGAAATGGCAGGAGTACATGGTTTGAAAAAATTTCTTCCTGTTCTTACTGAAAAATTAAGTACGTTAAAGGGTGGGGATTTAAGAGAAAAGATAGATGAAGCAATTGACAGCATGCTGGAAGTTGTGGATGAAAACAAAGTTTAATTTTATAATAATAATAATAATATTATTTAGTGTTATTAGTAATAGT
>JBAZDD010000219.1:0-4193 GCA_041654635.1 Candidatus Muiribacteriota bacterium | reverse complement strand
GTTTTTATCAGATGGCTCATTAAAACGCCCTGTTGCCATGCTCTGTCTTATAATAGCTTTAACATTGCTTGGATTGAATTCTTATAGAAAAATCGGACTTGAATTAATGCCGAAAACAGATGTTCCATACATTACAGTTACAACAATTTATCCTGGCGCATCTTCTACTGATATTGAAACAGATGTTGCCAAAAAAATTGAAGATGAAGTAATGACTATTGAGGGGTTAAAGCATGTAACTTCGATATGTATGGAAAACGTTGCAGTAACACTTTTAGAATTTAACATGGATGTAAATGTTGATGTTGCAGCAACTGATGTCCGTGAAAAAATTGATTTGATTCTTTCAGATTTTCCATCAGATGTTGAAAAGCCAGTTATTCAGAAACTTGATATTAATGCAACTCCGATTTTAAATCTGGCTCTGACAGGTGAAATGCCTCTTGAAGATATTTATGATTATGCAGATAATAATTTGAGAAATATATTAGGAACAATTACAGGGGTTGCCAACGTCGAACTTATAGGCGGTGCACCAAAAGAAGTTCATATTCTTCTTGATAAAACTCTGCTTGAAGAAGCAAATTTAACAAGTCTGAGTGTGGTAAATACAATCCGAAATGCTTTAGGTTCAATTCCCTCTGGAAGAATTACTGAGGGTAAATCTGAATTTTCTGTAAAATTCAATGCGGATTATTCAACTCTTGAAGATATTGGAAATATTAGAGTTTCGGGAAGAAACAACACTTATCTTTTTTTAAAAGATATTGCTAAAATATATATGGGAACAGAAGAACTCAGGCAGAAAGCTTATATTAACGGGAAGCCTGCAATAGCTTTAAAAGTAGTAAAAAAAGCTGATGCAAACACAGTTTCAGTTGTTGATTCAATAAACAGTCAGATGGATGAAATAAATCAGAATTTACCAGGTGGAATGAAACTTATATGGTTTTCTGATCAGGCTGATTTTGTAAGACAGTCAGTAAACAATACAATCAGGAATATTTTTTCAGGAATACTTCTCACAGCTGCAATTCTATTTTTATTTCTGTTCAATCCGCGCTCGACCCTTATAATAGCAGTTACAATGCCACTTACAGTAATTATAAGTTTGTTTTTTGTTTATATGCTTGGATTTTCAATGAACGTAGTTACACTTCTTGCTGCCGGGCTTTCCACAGGTGTGCTTGTGACAAATTCAATAGTGGTTATTGAAAATATTTTAAGTCATCTTAAAAAAACAGGCAACTCAGAAGAAGCTGCAAGAAAAGGAACCGGGGAAGTTGCTGTTGCTGTTATGGCAAGTGCTGGAACAAATATAATGGTTTTATTTCCGATTGCCATGATGGGTGGAATAGTAGGAATGATTTTTACTCCATTTGCGGTTACTTTGCTTATTGTAAATGTTATTTCACTTTTCATATCATTCACACTTACTCCGATTCTTGCAAAATTCCTTCTTAAAAAAGAAAATACAAAAACAAAACTTCATGAAATGGAAGAAAAAGTTGATAAAACACTTAATAAAGTAATATCAGTTTTTATGAGCTGGATTAAGCCCTATCTTAAAACTAAATCAGGTTGTTTAAAAATACTTCTGAGTGCCCTTATAATATTTATTTTTTCAATATTCATGCTTTCAAAAAGTGGAAGTGATTTCATGACTGAGATGGATATGGGTGAAGTAATGGTTACGATGGAATTTCCTGCAACTCAGAATCTTGAAACAACAATTGAAAGAACAAGAGAAATTGAAAATATTGTTAAAGGAATGGACGGAGTAACTAATATTCTTGCCACAATAGGAAAAATTGACGGAATGCTTGGTCAGAGTTCTGAAGGTGTTTATATTTCACAGCTCCTTATAAAATTAGTGCCTTTAAAAGATAGAAATTTTAAGGTTTATGAAATTTTAGAACCTATGCGTAATAAACTTTCGCAGGTAACAGACTGTATTGTTGGAGTTACAATTCCAAGTGTAATGGGTGGACAGATGGTGCCGGTTGAGATTGATATTATTGGACCAGAGCTTGAAGAGCTTGATATAATCGGCGAAAAATTGAAAGCAATTGCAACTGCAATGCCTGAATTTAAAGACCCTGATATAAGTTCAAAAGCAGGAAAAACTGAAATTCAGCTCACCCCTGTCAGAACAATAATAGATGATATTGGACTTCCAGCTTCATCAGTTGGTCTTATTATGAGAGCTAATCTTGAAGGAATTGTAGCTTCCACATTTAAAAGCGGTGACAGAAGTTATGATATCAGAGTTAAAATGGATAACAGTCATAATGCTCAAAGTTTAAGAGAGTTGACAATACCAACCCAGACAGGTCAGAGTGTTTTAATGGAAAATATTGCAGATTTTGAAGAAACAGTTCCTCCTATTAAAATACTGCGTAAAAATAAAAATAGAATAGTAAGATTATATTCAAATCTTGGTGAAGGAACTTCTCTTGGTGAAGCAGTTCCAAAACTTATTTCTGAGGTTGAAAAACAGAAAATTCTACCTCCTGGATATTCATTATATGTGGGTGGTCAGAATGAAATGCTTGAAGAATCAGTAGGTGAGTTTGCAGAAGCAGCTTTACTGGCAATAATTCTTACTTTTCTTACACTTGCGGCAATTCTTGAATCTTTCATAAAGCCAATTTATATAATGCTTACACTTCCACTTTCATTAATAGGTATAGTGCTTGCCCTTGTTGTAACAGGAACAAGTATTAACATTTTTATTCTGCTTGGAGCAGTTATGCTTATTGGAATTGTTGTTAACAATGCAGTGCTTATTTTTGAAAGACTCCATGTGTTGCAGATGGAAGGAATGAGCCCGGGTGAGGCTATGATAGAAGCAATACATGATGAGTTTCGACCAGTTATAATGATTACACTTGCAGCAGTTTTTGGAATGTTACCGCTTGCTCTGGCTTCGGGAATGGGAAGTGAACTAACAAGTGGTATAGGAATAACTTCGGTTGGTGGAATAATAGTTTCTTCTTTACTCACACTTATTGTTATTCCAGCATTTTTTGAATTATTTACAAAAAAAGAAAAAAATGGAAAAAATTAAAGTCCCCCACCCTCCAGAAAGGGAGTTATACATATATTTACAGGAAGCGCTGACCAAAGGCTTCCTGTTTTTCATTATTACTGTTTTATTTACAATTAATATTAAGGCAGATGAAGTTTTTGGACCAATCAACTATCATATATCTTCTCCGGTTCGTGGATTGAAAAATGAATTGTTTAAAATATATCCTCAACAGGTAGAAAAGGGAAGCATTTTTTTTGAAACAAGTTACAGCTGGATTAATATCTGGAATTATAAAAAAGATTTTTTTCTGATTGATATGGAAGTTTTAAGTGTAGATTATTTTATATCACATGCTATATCTCAAAAAGAGTTAGTTTCAGTAAATATACCTGTATATTATATCAGCGGTGGTCATCTGGATTCAGCTATTGAAAAATTTCACAATTCGCTTGGACTGACAAATGCAAACAGAGAACAGTTTTCGAGAAATAAAGTTAATTATGAGATTAAAGACACAAAAGGGAATATTTTTTCAATTCCATCAGAAAAACTTGAAGGATATGATATGGGTAATCTTAATCTTATATATCAGAAAAGTATGTGTGATAATTCTAATCTTACTAAAGCTTTTGGAATTAATTTTAAAATCCCGGTTTCACCCATGAATGAAGTTTTTGAAACAATTGAAAAAAAGAAAACAGATTTAACATTATCGTATTCATGGACTTTGAAAAAGAAAAAAGAAAATCATCATTTGCAAATTGCAAACACAATATTTGGAAAAAACAGCTTAGGTGATATTAAAATTGAAAGAACAAATGCAACAGTTTTTTACGCTTATGAGAAAAAAGTAAGAAAGAATTTTCATGTTTTATATCAGTTTCAGATTGATGAAAAAATTTCAAAATATGTACCTGAGTTTGACAAACCAACACATATAATGAATTTTGGATTTAAATATAAAGAAAAAAATCGAGTATATACTTTTTCAATCATAGAAAACATGATAGTGCATGATAACAGCCCGGATATAGGATTCTTCTTTGGAGTAAAACATAAATTAAAATAATTCTTGACATCCTCCGATTAATGCATTAACATATTATAATAAACGAATATGAAAATGCATAATCGGAGGATGTATGAGAAAATTATTATG
>JBAZDD010000218.1:0-4221 GCA_041654635.1 Candidatus Muiribacteriota bacterium | reverse complement strand
CATATATACCCCTTTATTTTTGTTATATAAATATTTTTGCTAAAATTATAACGAATTTAAAGATTTAAAGCAAGAATATTTGAAGCAGTGAGTGAGTGAGAAGTGAGTGAGTGAGAAGTGAATAAGTAAGAAAGTTAAATCAAAAACGTGAGAAACGCGGATGAAACGCGTACAAAATCGCGAAAAAATCGCGAAAAAATCGCGAATGAAACGCGGCATAAAACATTATCAAAAAAACTCATTGAGAATTGCTGAAAACATTTGGATATATTTGATTTTTTATTAATATTGTGATATAAATTTACTATGAATAAAACCTACCATCACATACTTTATCAGGATTCTAGAAACTTAAAATCATTGAAAGACAATTCTGTCGATTTAATAATAACCTCTCCACCTTATCCAATGATAAAAATGTGGGACAGCCTTTTTACTGAACTTAACCCTGAAATAAACGAAAATCAAATTGAAAATTCTTCTGAAATTGCTTTTGAAAATATGCATAAAGAACTTGATAAAGTATGGAAAGAATGTTCCCGTGTATTAAAAGACAATAGATTTATCTGTCTGAATATCGGAGATTCTACCAGAACTGTAAATAATAATTTTAATCTTTTTTCAAATCATTCACGAATAATTCAATTTTTTCAAAAAGAGAATTTCACAGTATTGCCAATGATTTTATGGCATAAACAAACAAATTCTCCAAATAAATTCATGGGTTCGGGCATGCTTCCTGGAGGTGCTTACGTAACTTTAGAACATGAATATATTTTAATATTTAGAAAAAACTCAAAGAGAGAATTCAAATCATTAAAAGAAAAAGAATTAAGAAGAGAAAGCAGTTTTTTTTGGGAAGAAAGAAACAACTGGTTTTCTGATATATGGAAAGATTTAAAAGGTGTTAAACAGAAAATTGAAAACAACAATAAAGTACGTTCAAGAAGTGCGGCATTCCCATTTGAACTTGCTTACCGTTTAATAAATATGTATTCAGTAAAAAATGATACTATATTAGATCCTTTCCTCGGCACCGGAACAACTTCAATTGCTGCCATTTCATCTGAAAGAAATAGTATTGGAGTTGAATATGATAATGAATTTTTTTCAACAATATATGAATCATTAATTAATTCAAAAAATGTACTAAATGATTTTTTAAATACAAGATTATTAAAACACTTACAATTTGTAAAAAATAGATTAGCTCAAAACAAAAACTTAAAGTATTTTAACTCATTTCACAATTTTGAAGTTATGACTAATCAAGAAACTGATTTAAAAATAAGATTTTTAAAAAATATTGAATATAAAGATAACATATTTACAACTGAGTATTTTGATGAAAATCTTCAAACCGACAAAGAAATTATG
Source organism: Candidatus Muiribacteriota bacterium (assembly GCA_041654635.1). GTDB lineage: Bacteria > Muiribacteriota > Muiribacteriia > Muiribacteriales > Muiribacteriaceae > JBAZDD01. The sequence goes on along the minus strand of JBAZDD010000218.1, from coordinate 2,844 downwards.
GAAAAATTAAATATCTCATCTATTTAAAATTTATCTTCAAAAATTATTTTAATATTTTTTTTATTCTTTGAATAATAAATCATTTTACATTGTATTTCTTCATTTAAATTTGTTTTATATTTATAAGAAATCGGTTTAATTGAAACAGGAATATCATTAATAAAACCGTCAATCCCCTGTGATTCTTCGGCAGGTGTTGATAATTTATAATTAGTATTAAAAAAATCTGAAACTCTACTCAATATTATTTTTTGAAGTTTTAAACCTGTGAATGTTTTTGTAAAAACTAAATCTTCAATATATTTTTTTACCATTTCTCTATCTATTGAATCAATAACTTCTTTAAATTTTTGAATATATTCATAAGCTTTATCTGCAGCTTTTTCAATAGAATCCGGTTTTTTCATATTATACCATTTTATCCAGTTTTCATAATCGTCACCAGGGAATTCTTCAATTAGCTCAGTCATCTGCCCTACTACTCTTGGGCGAGTCGCCTGTGAAGTTGAAACCGCAATATTTAATATTTGCGTTGAATATTTTGGAAAACAAGGCTCTTCAATTTCATAAAAATCTATTATATCTTTTAATTTAATAATAATTTCCATGTACCTTCCTTAATATCATGTTTTATTACAAAATAAAATCAATTTTAATTTTTTATCAACAATTAGTCAATTTTATTTCAAAATAACCAGCAATTCTAAATCCAGATACTCTAAAGGATAAATCCGCAGACCGTCACTTATTTAATAAAACGCGTACAAAATCGCGAAAAAAACGCGGATGAAACGCGTACTAAGTCGCGTGAGAACCGCGAATGAAACGGGAATGAATCTTAAGAGCAGTAAGAAGTAAGTAAGTGAATAAGTGAGTAAGAAAAATCAAAAACATTAAACTGTTAACAAAACATTCGAAGCGAAAAAAGTAAATTGCCGGGTGGTTAGTGTGCGGAGGGCTTCCAAATTGTTAAATTATAGTTTTTATAATTTCAATTTGGGAAACCGCGCCGACGACAGGACCCGGAACATATAGTTTATATTGTAATTTGAAGAGTGAAACAGTTTAATGTTTTTACAAATGTGGTGAGCGATATTGTTTTTGTTCGATATTTTATGGATTCCTTTCTGCAAAGGAATGACAGCAAAGGGCAAACATTATGAATAAAACGCGTACTAAGTCGCAAAAGAACCGCGGATGAAACGCGTACTAAGTCGCGTGAGAATCTTAAAAATGGCGGCGGTATTTTAAGAATACTGTATGGTTTTCAAAAGAATCAGGTCCTGTTTTATCTGAATGGTCTATATATTCATAACCTGCTTCATATCCTGATAATCTTCCGTTTCCAAAATTAATTCCGGCAAAAAATTTACCTTCATTATATTCTCTGTAACCTGTTGATGAAATATAATCTGCTTTTATATTAAGAGTTCTGTTTAAGCCAAGATCTTTATATAGATAAGTTCCAGTATTATTCTTTTCTTCATTCCATACTCCGCCTAAATTAGCATTTACATTGTCCCGAGTTGTATAATCATGATAAATTGCTGCCTGATAAAAACCCATTATATTTCCTGTAATTTCAGCTCTAATATTTGTAACATTTCTATTAATGTTCATATATGGGTCTTCGTTATCAGCATATATGTATGAAACTCTGCTGTCATATCTTCCAAGACTTCGGTTAAGACTAAGTGCAAATGTATCTGTTCTTTCTTCTGTATTTTTTGCAAAATCTGCATAGGTTGAAAATTCTTTTGTATTAAAATAAGAAATATTCCACGACATTTCGGAATAATTTGATAAAAACAATCCGAAATTTTCATAATAAAAATCATTGTTATCGCTTTCATCATTTGTAAAAACCATACCAGCAAACATATCACCAACTATTTTTCTTCCGTAATTCAGCGAAATTCTTGTTTTTTCATCCCCCATTCTGTCATTTCCAGAATAAGAATACATATTTCTTCCCAAGCTGTAATTCATATCAGCCATGGAAAATTCAAACTGAAGTCTTCCACCGAATTTTTCAGTGTCATATTCAGCATACATTGCCATTGGTTCATTAATTTTTACATTATTAGCATAAATTTCTGCTTTTCCAATTTCACCATAAATTTCACCGAAATCAGCTGATGCAAATACACCTTTTCTCTGTGCATTTTTAAAATCTCTCATACTATAGTTCAAACTGAAATTTCCGATTTTTTTACCATACAAATTTTCTCTTACATCATCTGTATGATTAAATCTTCTTATATAATAATAATCTCTCCATCCTGCATAAGCATAATCTTCGTCAATTCCACCTGAATGAAAAACAAACATGTTGTCCTGACCAAGTGCAGAATATTTAACTTTAAAATCAGGGTCATTATATACAAATTTTGCTTTACCTTCTGCTTCACTTCCTTTATACCATCCATAAAAATTAAACTGAAAAATTCCTGTTTCATCAAGTGCATCAAGACTTCTTACTTCAAGATTAAGCTGAGTAAAATCTTTTTCTCCTCTTTCAGGATAATAATTTTTATATCCTTCAAGATCTGTTGATGATGTGGATTCATATCCTAATTCTATTATACTTGTTGTTTTAAGTGGGTCAGCTTTTCTGACTTCCCATTTTGGCATTTCTACTTTTTTCGCAGATTCCAGTGATGTCATTGGAATTTCAATTTTTTTCTCAAGTTTTTTTAACCTTGCAATAATTGTATCAATCTGCGGTGAAAAGAAAAAATTTATTTCATCTGAAAATTCTATTACCATGTCAAGAATACTTTTTATATCATAATATGATAATTTTTCTATATACAGTTTGTCATCTGTGTTTGTAAGAAGCAT
>JBAZDD010000217.1:0-4268 GCA_041654635.1 Candidatus Muiribacteriota bacterium | reverse complement strand
TCGGTAAAAGAGAGAGTCGTAATCACCTTCAGTTACAGGCGATGTTCAAGGGCAAATTTTTTCTTCGCTATTTCCCCTTATTCTGTCGTACGACTTTTAATTCTACCACTTTCAAACCCAATACCAGATTGCTCTTAACGGACTTTTAGTCAAAAAAACATATAGTGTTGTCAATGACCATGATAAATAGTAACATAATTTTTAATTAAAATCAATTATTCAATTATTTCAGAAATATATTGACCAAATCCATACGTGGTTTTTGAACCTATTCCTGTATAAAATCCAAATTCACTTAACATGGCAAAAGTTCCGCGAAAATCTTCTGAAACATCATCTAAATGAAACTTGATTTTACCAGTAAATCCTATTTGTTTTATGTTTTTGAAAACCCTGGTATCAGACTTTATTTCAACATCCGAAAAGTAAATATGTGCGGATTTTTTAGCTAATAAATCAATATCTATTGGATCTATTTTAATTTCATTCCATTTTTTTGCAAGATCTGTAAATAAAATTTGAGGTTCAGGCAATATATAATTTTTATTTTGTTTTTTAAAAAAAACAGGTGTTAAGAAACTAGCTTTAATTTCTTTTATATTATTCTTATTTTTGATTTCTAAAAATTTATTAATATCGGATTTTGTTACGATTGAATCATTTTCAACAAAATCTGTAAAAGAATTAAAAATCTTAAACTTTTTATTTTTAATTCTTATACAATTATTATCATTATCGAAAATTTTAATTAAGATATCGAAAATTTCTTTTCCAAAACAAGTTATTCTGCTATAGCTATTATTGTCGGATTCATCAATTTGAAAAAAATCACCTACGGTGATATAGGGTTTACTGGACGCATGAATTGTATTAGATAATTTAGAATCAAACTTCTCAACTTCTTTTAATAACCATGAATAAAAAAAATAGCTGACTGCATTATTTACAAGAAATGAATTCCTATCTTCAACTTTTATCAAAAAACTGTAAAAGTCCTTATTTTTAATCATTTAATCCTCCGTCAGAATTTTTTTATTCGCATTATTATTTTAACAAATAATATAAATTATTTCTACAATTATTTAGATAGTTCTGTTGTTAAATATTTTTTACATAAGTTAAGAGGATTCTTTTCAGGATAAAGTAATTTTGTAGAAAATTCTCGTGCAATTTTTAAAATCGCTGGATATTTAATGTAGCTTTTTCCTGATTTTTCAAAAAAATCATCAGTTATTAAAATATTTTCATTAAACAGCCATAATACAAACACAATTAATGACGGTCTTGCAATTTCCATTAAATCTGAACAAAATGCTGCATGATCTCCTCTTTTTACATGGAAAAAACTTGCATAAGGATCAAAACCTTTGCTTATTACAGTTGGTATTAATAAAGAATAAAACATTGTAAATACAATACTCAGGACAATATTTACCGGATCTTTCGGGGGATGATATTCTCTTTTATCAAAACTAAATTCTCGATTTAAATGAGACCGAAAATTTTTAAACAATATCTTCATCATATATCCATCAAAACTTCTAGCTTTTTCCATGTTTGTAATTTGCTTAATTTTCTCATCAAAATTTTCAAAACTTTCTTCAGTGTTTTTTTTATTATAAAATAAATTCATAGTATTTATTGCTTCAATAAGTGTTTTTGATTTTTTTTGCAATAATTTTTTAGTTTTTTCCAGTTTAATTTTATTACTACAATATTGCAAATACTGCTTTTGGCGGATATTCACTGATGATATCAAAGGATTGCTCACGATAAATGAGTTTAATTTGAACGAACGATTAACAAAAAAAATACATTTCTTTTTTAAACTTAAAAATCTAATGCAACTGGATGTTATTTCGTTACCTATACCTATAAAAACATTATCAAATGACCCTACAGGTATTCTTTTGTTATTCTTTTTACCAACAATTTTTAACACATTACCAGCTCTTGAAATATTATGTCCTGAAGATAATATATAAATATTATTCATTTTAACCTCCTTTTAAATAAAAAAATCATCTGTTACGTTATTGTTATTCCCATATCTACTAATATTTAAAGATTCTTCTGAATTAATTGGATAAAAATAAATTTTATCCAAAGAAGGATTTATCAATTTTTTTAAATCATTAATTAAATTGCGAATTTCTCTTGGATTTGTTTCTACTTCAAAAACACTTAATTGAGCATGAACACCGTATTCAAGTAGTTTTTTAAAAATTTTATTTCTTCTTCTGTCGACGTTGTTTGTAAACTCGCGAATATATTTTGTTTTATTTTTTGGAACAAATAAATCATATACAATTACATATTTTTTTATTCTGCTTTTTTCAGAAATTTCTGAATTGAGCTTATTAAAAAATGAAGATAAAAAACTCATTTATATCACCTCCCCTTTATTTAAACTTACTTGATTTCCAATCTTAATAAATTTCCCAACACTACTTTTGGTCATTGGATAAACAAAAACCTTATCATTGCTCGAAAAAGTTGTTTCAATTTCTTTTAAAAAATGATGGATTTTTTTGAATTCAATTTCAACCTCGAAAACACTTAACTGAACATTCAAACCAAAATCAGATAAGAATTTGAATATTTCTCCACGTAACTTATTGTCTGTAATATCATAAGCTATTAAAAATTTCATAAATATACCCCCTTTTCAATAGTAAAATCTAAAAATGCCTCTGCAGAACCTAAACCAAATGAATTTTTTCCGTGAATAATTTTTTCAGAAAAAAGTTTAGAAATTATAAGAAGTGATTTTTCTTTCAATCTTATTAAACCGTTATTTTTTTTAAAATCTTCTGGTTCAATATAATATCCATTTATTAAATCAAGACAAAAAAAATAAATATACGGTTTAATAATAGTCATTAAACTGCTAATCATAGTTGAAAATTTTTGATTTTTTTTATCTGGATAAATCCCATAAAAAGGATCGTATTCTTTATTTTTACAAATAGAAAATATCCCCATTGCATAAAGAGCCGAAACTTCATTAAATAAGCATTCTAAATTAGGATTCAACTTCCTTTTTGTGTCAAATTCAAATGTATCTGCCTTAAATTCATCTCTAATACAGACATTAAAATTAGTTATCATATAATTATCAATGGTTTTATTTATTTCAAGGAGATGGTCATAATTTTTGCAATTTTTTATTGAATTTGTTCTAATTTCTTTAAAAAAATTTTTCCACATTCTAATTATTGGGTTATTATTGTTTTCTTTAGTTTCATAATTTATCATTGAAACTATACTATAAATACCATTGTTAGCTTTTCTTATCATTAACTGTTTTCCAAACCCAGTTTTAAAATCTTCATGTTTTAATTTTTTCATTAAAAAATTATTTGTTTTAGAAAAATTTGTCTTAAAGTTAAAAAATTCTATTTTTTTTCCATCATAATAAACAGCAGGTATTTTATTCTTTTTCAAAAATTCTTTGCCGGAACAACTTTTGAAAAATTTATTTGTAGTAAAAAGACAATTAATTCTTCTTAAATCAATAGAATATGTTTTAAAATTATTAGAAATTAAAAGTTCATTTTTTTCATTAATAGAATAATTCGTGGTAAAATCATAATTAAAAATATAAGACATATAAAACACCTCCTTGAGAGTTTTTTTGAATTATTTGTCAGAAATTAATTTATTGAGGATTCAATAAATTCTACTTTTCTCAGATATACTTCAGGAAAATCATTATATATAAACGATAATTCGGTATCTTTTTTCTCAACTTCAAAATTTATATTTATAAAATGTATTTTCTTTAATCCAGAAAAATAACGAAATTTTTCATTTGCTTTTTGAAATTCAAATATTGGATTATTTAATTTTTTTGCTTTAATAGTTACATTTCCTTTGCCAATTATTTCTAGATCTGGTCCAAAATTTGGAATTCTTAAAAAAAATCCAGCAACTAAAGGATTAAAATTAACTATTCTTTTAACAGAAAAATTATCTTCATAAATACCGTCTTCAAGATAAATACGATTAACACGATAATCATTTAAAGCTATTTTAAATTCATCAACATTATTAACAGTTACACTTTTACCAATAAATTTTGCTAACGTACGACTATAAACCATACCACTGCTTGCAAGAAGATTATCATTTTCTAAAGCTGTGGAAATAAAACAAAAAGTAATCAAAATTGAAATTAAAACAAAAATTTTTCTCATAGGAACCCCCTTGTTATTGCTTTCTATTAATTTGAACCTTAAAATTTAAATATATTCCAAATTTTTTTA
>JBAZDD010000216.1:0-4270 GCA_041654635.1 Candidatus Muiribacteriota bacterium | reverse complement strand
TTTGTGTTTAAAATTACTTACTATGGTGATGAAATACTTAGAAAAGAGGCAGAAGATGTTGTGGTAAATTCTGAAACTCTTGAAATCGCAAAAAAAATGGTTAATGCGATGAAAATTTATAAAGGATTCGGACTGGCTGCACCCCAGGTGGGAATTTCAAAAAAAATAATAGTAATTCAATTATCTGATGACAGTGAACCAATGTTTTTTTTCAATGTTAAAATACTTGAGAAATCAGCAGAAGAAAATATTATGGAAGAAGGCTGTCTTTCTGTTCCCGGAATATATGAAGAAATTACTAGACCGGAAAAAGTCAAATTCAGCTATACAGATGTAAATGGAGATAGTAAAATTGTTGAAACAGATGGTGTTCTTGCAAGAGTAATTCAACATGAAGCAGACCATTTATATGGAAGACTTTTTATAGATTATCTTTCGCCTTTAAAAAAGAATTTTCTCAAGAAAAAACTAGTGAATATTAAAAAAGGGATAATACCAGAAGATTATATACCGGAAGGAATGGAATAATGAATATAGTTTTTATGGGAACTCCAAACTTCTGTATTCCCTCACTTGAAGAGCTTTATAAAAATTGTTTTATTCAGGCGGTTGTAACCCAGACTGATAAAAAATGCGACAGAGGACAAAGAATTTCTGAAACTCCAGTAAAGAAATTTGCCTTAAAAAATAATATTCCTGTTTTACAGCCGGCAAAAATCAGAAATAATGAGGATTTTTTCCAGAGTTTAAAAAAACTTTCTCCTGATTTAATTGTGGTAATCGCTTATGGAAAAATTCTCCCACAACAAATTCTTGATATACCAAAATATGGTTGTGTAAATATACACGCTTCGCTTCTTCCATATCATCGCGGACCTGCTCCGATACAATATTCAATATTAACCGGGGATTCAGTAACAGGGGTCACTTCAATGCTTATGAATGAAAAAATGGACGAAGGTGATATTCTTCATAAAATTGAGTATAAAATGGCTGCTGATGAAACTGCTGGAACTTTGCATGATAAACTGGCAGAACTTAGCGCAAGATGTGTGGTTGAAACTGTAGAAAAAATAAAAACTGGTAATTTTGAAAGAATTGTTCAGGACCACAGTAAAGCAACTTACACAAAATATATTACAAAAGAACTTGGTCTGGCTGACTGGAGTAAATCAAGTGAGGTGTTATACAGAGTTTTCAGAGCTACTGTGCCATGGCCGGGATTTTATTCTTACATAAATCAAAATTATTTTAAAATGGTTGATTTAGAGCCACTTGTAAGCGATGTAAATCAACCTGGGAAAATATTGAATGTATCAAAAGATGGGATTGAAATAAGTTGTGGTAAAGGTTCTATACTGATTAAAAAAATACAGATTCCAGGTAAAAAAGTAATGGAAGTCTGTGATTTTTTAAATGGTAATAACTGGTTCAGGTCAGGTGAATTTGTAAATCTAAATGAAACTGAATCTGTTTGTTGACAATTGGATTTTCAGATAATATAATAATTAAAAAATAATGGAGGTATATTTAATATGGGTCTTGATACTTTTCAATGGATACTGCTTATTTTGCATACACTGGTTGCAGTAGGCATTATTGTTATTGTGCTTATGCAGGCTGATAAAGGAGAAGGATTATCTGGTGCGTTTGGTGGCGGAGCAGCTCAGACAGTTTTTGGAGCTAAAGGTTCTCTTGATTTTCTTGGTAAAACTACAACAGTTCTTGCTATAATTTTTATTATCACATCTCTTACATTAACTTTTATGGCAAGTAAAGATTTTGGAAGATCTCCGCAGCTTACTCCTACTCAGACACAACAGTAATTTGAACTTAAAATTTGAATATAAAAATTGGCATTTTAAAAAATTTGTTTGGTGGGGCAGACTTTTAACAGTCTGCCTTTTTTTATAATTTAATTAAAAAAAAATTGGGAGGACAGTTCTGATGAAAAGATTTTTTTTGATGTTTGTATGTTTATTAATTTTAACCGCTTTTACCGGGTATGCATTTGAAGGTGAAGAAAGAATAATAGTACTTGATAATGGATTGACAGTAATATTAAAAGAAACTCATGTGGTTCCTATGGTAGCAATGGAAGCTTGGGTTAGAGCGGGTTCAATAACTGAAGGCGAAAAAACAGGCTCAGGTTTAAGTCATTATTTTGAACATATGCTTTTCAAAGGAACAAAAAAAAGAGGTCCGGGTGAAATTCCACAGATAATACACAAAGCAGGTGGTTCTGATTTTAATGCTTATACAACTTTTGACAGAACTGTTTATCATTTTTCAATATTAAATGATTATACAGAAACAGGGCTTGATATACTTTCAGATATGCTTATGAATTCAGTTTTTGACCCTGAAGAAGCTGAAAAAGAACAGAAAGTTATTTTAAATGAAATTAACATGTCAATTGATAATCCTGATACAAATCTTTACTGGGCAATGCTTGAAACAGCATATCAGATTTTTCCATACAGACATCCAATTTTAGGACATGAAAATCTTTTTAAATCTCTTACCAGAGAGGAAATACAGTGGTATTATGAAACAATGTATTCTCCTTCAAACGTTATTCTTTCTTTTGTAGGAAGTTTTAACATGGATAATATGATTTCTCAGGTGAAAAAATATTTTGAACCATGGGAAAGAAAAATGGTTCCAACAATGGCTCTTCCTGAAGAGCCAGCTCAGATTACCTACAGATTTAAAGAATTTGAACGTGAAGTAAATAATTCAAGAATGTATATGGCTTATAAATCAGTTGATCTTGCTCACGATGATGTTTATGCACTTGACTGCCTTTCCTACATATTAGGCATTGGTCAGACTTCAAGATTATATAGAAGACTTGTTGAAAAGGACAGAATAGCTCACAGTGTGGGCTCTGGTTCCTGGACTCCGGGTTATCCGGGACTTTTTATGATTAGAGCGGTCTTTGATACTGAAAATTATACCAAAGTAAGATTTGCAATACAGGATGAAGTTAACAGGTTTAAATTTGAAGAAGTTACTCCTATGGAACTTCAAATAGTTAAAAATAATGTGCTTTCTTCAACTGTTTTTGGGAAAGAAACTATTACATCACAGTCTTCATCGCTTGCATCAAGCTTTTTTTATACCGGGTCTCTTAAATGGGATGATGTTTATGTTGATGGAATTAACAATGTAAAACCAGCTGATATTAAAAGAGTAGCTCAGAAATATCTTAATATTAATTCAATGTCGCTTATTCATATGAAACCAGCTGTTGAAAAAACAAAAATTGACAGAACTCAGATAGCAACAGCTCCACGTCCTGAAGTAACTGTAAAAACACTTGATAATGGAATTAAAGTTATTTTAATGGAAGATAATAAACTTCCTATGATTTCCATTAATTCAGGTTTCTTTGGTGGGGTGAGAGTAGAAAATGAAAAAAATAACGGAATAAGTGCTTTTGCTTCAACTCTTCTAACCAAAGGAACAAGAAAATTTTCAAAAAATCAGATACTTGAAATTGAAAAAGAAACTGGTTCAAGATTAGGAGCAAGTTCAGGCAATAACACTATTTTTGTTTCATTGAAAACATTGAAAAACAATTTTGATAAATTATGGCCTGTTTATGTAAGTATTCTTTCAGAAAATAAATTTGATTCTAAAGATTTTGATATAGAAAAAGAAAAAATAGTTGCCGCAATAAAGAGAAGTGCTGAAGATATATCATCAGTTAACAATAAATTATATAGACAGCATATTTTCAAAGGACATCCTTATATGATGGATCCTCAGGGAACAGAGGAAAGTATAGGTGGGTTAACTCAGGATGATTTGAGAGCATTTATTTCAGAGTTTATTGTTCCAGATAATATGACGATAGCAGTTGTTGGTGATTTTAAAACTCAGGATATGCTTAAAACTATTGAAAATACTTTAGGAAGACTTAAAAAATCAAATTTTGAACTACCTTCAGTATCAAAACCTGAAGAGATAAAAGGTATTAGAAAAGTAGTTGAAAACATGCCTGATAAACGACAGAGTGTGGTAAGACTTGCTTTCAGGGGTATCGAGATTAACCATGAAGATAAATATGCTTTTTCTGTTCTTTCTAACATTTTAAGTGGTTTAGGTTCAAGACTTTTTGAAAATCTGAGAAGTAAACATTCCCTTGCTTACAGTGTTTATGCTTTTCCGTTCAATGGTCTTGAAACAGGTGCTTATGTTTTTTATATTGCAACCACTCCTGACAAAAGAGATTTTGCAATAGATATGATGAAAAATGAAATTA
>JBAZDD010000215.1:0-4290 GCA_041654635.1 Candidatus Muiribacteriota bacterium | reverse complement strand
TATGGATGTATTTTAAGGGCGAGGAATTAGGCTGGATTTTTTTATGGATGAAAAAATAACAGCCGTTACCCGGAGAGTATCTGGATTTGGTGAAAAGCTTACATAAGAGCGTGAACAGTAATCTGTAATCCGTGATCCGAAAAATCTTTAACTGTTGACGACAGTCAACTTTACTGACACCTTCAGGTGTCTTTACATGGCTGAAAGCCATCACATGTTGCAATAGCAACATTACACTTTGCAACTGCAAAGTCCACACTGGATTCCTGCGTACGCGGAATGACAACGAAGGGCAAAACCTAATACAGAAGCCGGGCAGAACAGTGTTCTTCCCCTACAAAAGATAAGAGCAATGGACCCCGGCATTAAATATCACCGGGGTGACAACAAAAAACATAAAAACTTTACGAAAAAAACATCATTGAGAATTGCTGAAAAGTGAATAAAATTTAATTATATCCCTTAATCTGAAAAATCGACTTTTTGTAAAAAATCTGATAAATTTGATTCAGATTTAAAATAAAATTTGGAAATGAATCAAAATATGGATATAAAAAATGAGTGCATTACCTGAAATATTTGAAAATCAGTCTGAAATTGAAAATGAGAATTTAAACAATATTGATTTATCATTAAAAAAAATTTATTCAAAATCATTCTGTCAATGTAAATTTGTCAACTGTGATTTTACAGAAACCCGGATTTTAAACTCCCGTTTTAATGAATGTTTTTTTGAAAACTGTAATTTTTCAAATACTGTATTCGACCAGACCCGACTGGAATATGTTAAATTTAATGAATGTAAAATAGTTGGAGTTAATTTTGGATTATGCGACCACAAACTGATTTTTGAGATTGACTTTGATAAATGTGTTATTTTATTTTCTGATTTTTCAAATTTAAACTTAAAGAGAAGAAAATTTACTGAAAGTATTATTAAAGCATGTAGTTTTTCATTTTCTAATCTTGAAGAAGCACAATTTAATAAAAGTGATTTAACTGAAACAATTTTTTCAGCTTCAAATCTTCGCTTTGCCGATTTTCGTGAATCATTTAATTATAATATAAATCTCAATGACGTAAAAATTAAAGAAACAAAATTCTCCTTACCAGAAGCTTTAAATCTACTAAAACCGTTCAATATTGTTATTGAGTAGTAAATATTTCATTATTCCTTAAACACAATAATTCTTTTCAGTATTCTCTATTTCAATCAAAAAAAATGAACCTATTTGTCTATTTGGCAAAATAGCCAAATTAATATTCCTGAATATATCGGGAATTACAGAATTTTTTAGCTTAATTTGAATATTGAACGGTCTGACCCCTCAAAGATGGGGATTTTGATTGTTCAATTTTCCAGATATGATTAAAATCCCAGCCGGCAAAAGTGGATTGGTCAAATTGAAAGTTAAATGGCAGAATATTTAATCCAGTGATAACTGAGTTTGGTTGAAGTCGGTCAGTAAAAAAATAAGTGTCTGAAAAAAAATTAGAATTTGATTTATCATCTGAAATAAAAAATTGCAATTTTGATTCAACAGAATTTTGATATTCATCTGAAAAATAACTTTTCTTTATTACTGTATTTTCAATTGTATGAAAAAAAGACTCAAAATCAGTTTGAGAAACTGTGAAATTTACTTTTGCATAACAGCTTTCATATATTACATTTTTTGAATAACCTGTAAATCCTGCTGAATTTTCACCATTATAAACAATATTCCCATTAAAAAATGAAAATTTAATTTTAGAATCTATTACAACACCAGCAAATCCACCGGATAAACTATTCCCTGTTAATTTCCCGGAAAAACTGCTGTAATATATTGAAGAACCATTCTCAGAATATCCAACTAATCCACCAGAATTCAAGTTTTCACAATAAATTTCACCATTTACGGAACAATTTGAAATTTCAGTATTTGAAATATATCCTGCAATACCACCTACATTTTTTTTACCTCTAAGATTAATATTTTCAACAATCAGATTTTTAATTTTCCCATTTTTGACATATCCAAATATACCTGAGCAACCATCATCGTTATTAGCTGAAAAATAATTAATAATTTTAAATCCTCCCCCATCATACACTCCTGAAAAAGGTTTTGATAAATTGCCGACGGGTTTATTTCCTTTTCTTTTACTGATTTTTTTAAAGTCCAAATCATTAATTTGTTTAAAATAGATGTTTTCAACATCAAGATAGTTTCTCATAGCAAAAAAATCTGATAATTTTGATATTAGATAAGGATTTTCAGCAGTTCCTTCACCATGAAGATTAGAACACCCTGATAAATAAAAAATCAGAATTAATAGAAAAAAATACCAAGTTTTTTTAATAATCATATGTCACATATTTTAAATAAAAGAGAGATAATTTTCAATAAATAAGATTAAATAGTTGTTTAAATCCTGTCATGAAAATCTCAATGGTATATTCATAGATTTTGAGAAGACTTATTTTTAGACTTTTTGAAAATATTGTGGTATTTTACAAATATGAAATTTAATCCGTTTAAACTCGAAAGATATATGGCTGAATATGAATTTACAGCCCCTCATCTCTTATGCTGTTCTGACTGTGAATCACTTACTCTGGATTCTTTACTTTCAATGGCAGATGAGAAAACACTCAACCTCTGGAAAAATTTAACCCTTGGTTACACAGAATCTCAAGGACACCCCTTCTTAAGAGAAGAAATTTCAAAACTTTACAAAAATATTTCAGCTGATAATATTATTGTTACTGCTCCACAAGAAGCGATTTTACTTTTCATGCTTTCAATGCTCTCCAAAGATAATCACATAATTTCAACTTTCCCTTCATATCAGTCACTATATGAAATTGGCAAATCAACTGGATGCAAAACATCCTTCTGGAAACCGGATTATAATAATGGCTGGTTTTTCGATGTTGAAAAACTTAAAAAATTAATCAAACCAGATACAAAACTGATTATAATAAATTTTCCACATAATCCAACCGGAGCAATTATTAATAGAAAACAGTTTGATGAAATATTAAAAATTGCAGATTATCATGGGATATATGTTTTTTCAGACGAAATGTACAGGTTTCTTGAATATGACCCGAATTTTGAACTTCCAAGTGCTGCTGATATTTATAAAAATGCAGTTTCTCTGTGTGGAATGTCAAAAAGCCTTAGTCTGCCTGGTTTAAGAATAGGATGGCTTACGACTCAAAATAAAAAGATTATGAATAAGTTGAAAAAATATCGTGATTACACAACAATCTGTTCAAGCGCGCCGTCAGAAATTTTATCAATAATAGGATTAAAAAACAGAAAAAAAATCGTTTCAGAAAATTTGAAGATTATTAAATCCAACCTCAAATTGTTAGATATGTTTTTCAAGCGGCATAATACTTTATTCAGCTGGAATAAACCCCAAGCTGGACCAGTAGCTTTTGTTGAACTAAAATCAGGTCAAAATGTTGAAGATTTCTGCATACAAACTGTTAAAAATCACGGGGTAATGCTTTTACCAGCTTCAACCTTTGATTTTAAAGGTAATTTTTTCAGAATTGGTTTTGGTCGAAAAAATATGCCATCAGCGCTGAAAAAATTTGAAAAATCATTAAGAGATATTAATTAAAATAAAAAAATATCATCACCTTTATTAATAACGCCCTCTGATAAAACTATTGCTTCAGCTCCACCACGCCAGTCAGGTATTAGAGCATTATATAATCCCTCCACCTGTTTTTCCATTAAATTACATGGTTTGCATTCACCAGTAATTTGTAAAACAACTTGATTTCCAATTTTTAATTTTAGCCCTTTTGAATTAATAATATCAAAACCCTCAACAAGAAGATTAACTCTTCTAACTGTCCAGTCAAGTTCTCTGTTTAATTCCTTACAAGCATTATTCCAGCTTTCTTTGGATAAAATTGTTATCTGAGCATTTTTATTTTGTCCCCGACAGTCATTTTCAATACCGTTTTCAATAGTAACATTTACTTTTTCCAATGTTTCCATTTCACCACCAGGAATTCTTTTAAAAGCAATATCAACAACTTTCATTTATTAATCCTTTAATTTTAAAACAACAGGGGCATGATCAGAACCCATTTTTTCTTTTAAAATAAAACAATCTTCAACTTTATTCTTTATTTTATTGCTGACAAAGAAATAATCAATTCTCCAGCCGACATTTCTTTCTCTTGCTTTGGTTTTGTAATCCCACCACGAATAAATTTCAGACTCTTTATGAAACAATCTGAGTGCATCTGAAAAACCACTTTTTAAAAAACTATCAATC
>JBAZDD010000214.1:0-4297 GCA_041654635.1 Candidatus Muiribacteriota bacterium | reverse complement strand
ACCCAGCTGATAAATCAATTCCTTCATTCTGTTTTCTAAAATTTCTTCATCAAAAGATGATAATCTGTATTGTCGGTATGCAAGATCTAAAAGGTCTTTTTTAAGATATGCATAAGTCAGATAAAAGCCCGTATCCTGTTTTTTAAAATTTTGTTCAAAAAGTTCTGAAAAAATAGTTATACTATCATTTATTTGCCCTTCATTAAAAAGCTTCTGAGCTTTAGAAAACATCTCATCTTCATTCTGTTCAGCTTCTTCCTTATCAATATACGCATCATAATTTGCTCTAATTTTTCTCAATTCTCTTATATTATCAGATATGAAAACATTTGAAGGGTCGATTTGAAGAAGATTTTCATATTCTATAAGAAGCTGATCAATATTTCCTTCTGCAATAAAAGCCTTTTTAAAAATTTCATGAGCCTGAACATTATTTATATCTCTTCTGAAAACAAATTTAGCTTCCTTGACAGCTTTTTCATATTCGCCAATAACAAGACTTGCTTTTCCAAGCAGAAGATGAACTCTGATATTTTCAAAATTAAATTCAAGCAATTTTTCAAATACTTTAATTACATCACGATTATATATTTCACCCTTCTCATACTCTTCTGCAAGCAGATTAATAACTTCAAGATTATCTTTCTCATATTTAAAAACTTTTTCAAGAATACTGATTTTATCATTTTCAAAAATTTCTATATCAGGACAGAATTCTGGATTTCTGTTTTTTTCCCAGAAATATTTTGTAATCATTTTAAGCAGTCTTATATTATTTTTATCTTTCTGATAAAGAATTTTATACGCATATAGAATATCTGGTCTGAACTCTTCACGTTTTAATGACAAAGTTGCCTGGAAACAAACAAAATCTTCTCCAGCACCTGAAAGTTTCAAACCTTCCTTTATGAGATGATCAGCTTTTTCAAATTCTCTTATGTGAATATATGAAGTAATAAGCATTTTGTAAATTTCGATTTTTTTATAATGACCATATTTGAATTTAAGCAGTGGCTCAAGATTATCAACAACTTCATTCCATGATTTTTTCTGAAAACTTTCGCAAGCTTTTGAAAAATTTCTATTTTTCTTTATAAATGGAGCTTGGAGAAATAAGATAAATAAAACAACCACACTCAGTATTCCAATAAGAATGTTTCTAAACAGAGGTCCAAGTTTTCTCAATCTTATATTCATAAGTCTTTTGTCAATATTATCTTTTATACTTGGATATTTAGCAAGATAATCCGAAAACTCAGTATTAATTCTTGCAAAATGTTCATTTGCCTTTTCAAAATCTCCACTCAGAAAATATGCATCAGCAAGATAAAGATGAATTTGAAAATTTTTACCATCAAGCTCTAAAATCTTATGACAGTATTCAATCATTTTATCATATACTGCAAGCGCTTTATAAGATTCCACAATCCACAGATAAGCTTCAATATAATTTATTTCATTGGGTGTTATTTCCAGAGCTTTTATAATATTGTCTATTGCCCGGGTAAACCTTCCCAGTCTGTATTCTTTTCTACCATCTACATAAAGACTGGAAGCTTCCTGAGATTTTTTTCTGGCATTTAATATTTCTTCAAGCTTTCTTCGATAAACTGAATTGTTTTCAGAAATTCTCAGAGCTTTTCTAATAAGTTCTTCAGCCTCATTCCAGTTTTTATTAGCAAAAGCATTATTTGCATCTATATAATATCTGTCAGCATAATCAGTTACTTCTCCACCTGTAGTTGACCCCTGCCCGCCAGTTGCTACTGGAGAAAATCTATTTTTTTCCTCAACGATTTTTTTAAGATTTTCAAAAATCAGAGGATCATCGGGAGCAAAATGAAAAGCTTTTTCAATATTCAAAAGAGCATTGTTAAAATCCCCTTCAAGTTGATAAATTTTTGCAATAATTTCATAAAGTTTGGCAGCCTTTGGAATATTGGCAATACCCTGATTAGAAATTTGAAGTGATTTTCCGTATTCTCTTGACAAAAAATAAATGTTTGCAAGGTCAACATACCATTTTTCTTCAAAAGGATATTCATCTATTCTAATTTTCAATTCTTCAACAGTCTGAGTTCTAATCTGAGAAAGAAGCTTAAGGGTTGGTTCATCTGTAGGAAAAATTTTTAGAATATCCATTGTTTCTTCAAGTGATTTTGAATATTCTCTCAACTTGAAATAAGTTACAGCAAGATTATATCTTGCATTCAAATCATCATTTTTCATCAGCACTGCTTTTTTAAAAAAATCAACAGCCCTGGTAAAATCCCCTGAATTAAAATATAAAATACCCTGTTTTATAGTATTGTCAAAATCATCTGCAAGTATTTGATTAAAACAAAGTAATATAAAAACAAAAAAAATCAGGAGTTTAGTGGTTTTCCGCATTTTTCGCAAAATTGAGCCTCTTTAACATTAATATGTGCACATATAGAACAGATACTTATGCCCTTTGAAGAAATATCATCCTGAGCCGAGCCGTTTTTTATCTGATTTTCTAAATTTATGTTGCCGTGTTTTGAAGTTGCTTCTTCAAAAATATTCTGTAAAATTAAAGATTCAGGATATAATTCTTTTAGCCTTGTGTAAAAGCTGTTCATTTCATCAAGTTTATTTACGCCGTTAAAAGCTTCAAATAGAATTTTATGCATATTTTTATCTTCAATAAATTCCTGAAGTTCAATAAGTTCCTTCACAAGAGGATAAAGTTTTTCCCATTTTTTATTTATATAATAAGTTTTCAATAGAATACTTTTTAAAGCTAAATCATTTGGTCTTAACTCAGAAAGAACTTTCTCATATATAGTTATCATGTCTTCACTTGTATCTTTTTTTCTGATTCCTCTGAGACAAAGCATGTCAACAGCTTCTATTTTTTCAGGATTATACTTCTGAACTTTTTTGTAAATATCAATAGCATTATCACTCAATTCTTTTTTTGCATAATAATAATCAAATAAAATATTAATAAGCTTCATATCAGCTGGTCTTTTCTGCACCATATGCTCATACTCTCTTATTGCAAGCGGAGACATATCATTGAGTTTCAAATAAATTTCAACAAGAATATCATGAAGGTCTGGAGCCGCGGTTTTTAGTTTAAGCGCATCAAGAGCATATTTTTTAGCAGAGGTATAAACTCCTTTTTTATAATAGCTTTTTGCCAGTGTTGAATAAATAGAAAACTTGTCTGGAATAGAAAAAGAATACGTTTTTTCTAAAATTTCTCTTGATTTTTTAATAACTTCGTCATTTTTTCCTGATATAAATAAATCATTAATTTTTTTTAGCTCTTTTTTCTTTCTTTCATCCACTCTTTTTTCTGAATTTTTAGAAAAAGCTGCTGCAAACTTCATAACATAAGATAAAATTATCATAATAATACAAATATAAATAAGAAGAGCGTACTGTTTCATATAAGCATAAACACGCATCTGATGATATTTAAACTTTACTCCCGGCATATGTGGTGACATGTCAAAAGCGGTTTTATAATTTAAAGCTGCTTCTTCATATTCGCCTTTTTCCCATAATTTTTCTGCTTCCTGAATAAAAAACTCTGGTTTCTGTTTCTGTTCATCAAGTTCAGCTTCCTGTAATCTTCTTTCAAAAATCTGCTGAATTACATCTTTTTTTTCCCCAGAATTATCAGTATCAGCCTGAATCTGGAAACAGAAAAATAAAAAAAATATTATAAAGAAGACAAAATTTCCAGTTAATAATTTTTTCAAAATATAACCCCCGAACTATGCTTTTTTTAATAGGTGTATTATATATTAAACAGATTTCAAAATCAAATTTGATTCAGCAATTCTAAATTTAACTGAAAATCGAATTAAATGAATTTATAAGTCCGACATTACCTGTAATCATCATATCACCCCAGGGGGAAGCATTGATATATTCTCTTTCAAAATTGCAGGCAATATTTCTTCTTGGACCAGTAACAAAAATATTTTTTATTGTCAATTTACTGTCTGTAAGATAAAATGAGCCATGACCGTCATTATCCATAACCTCTTTTGAACTTAAATTCCATTCCAGAAAATCATCAATAATCTTTTTTAAAAAATGAGGATTTTTTTCAAGTATTCTTGTATGATGTTCAAACAAAGCATGAACATTATATCCTTTGACAACAATACCTAAAGTATGGCTGTTTCCAAAATTCAGTATAAGATTATAACTGTCAAAGTCAAACCTTTCATCTGAAGTTACCCCGGCACAGGCTGCAAAAACTGTATCCATTATATAAATATCTTTTTCAAACCCCTCTTTTTTAACTCGTTCAGCA
>JBAZDD010000213.1:0-4355 GCA_041654635.1 Candidatus Muiribacteriota bacterium | reverse complement strand
TTTTCTGTTTCAAGATTAAATACATTTAAATTTGTTTTATAAATTTCTCTAAAACCATCAAATGAAACACTTTTATCAGATTTAAAAACTTCAAATCTGCCATTCCCCACACATATTTTCCCATTTTCCAGAAAGATTTCAATATCAAAATAAAAATAATCAGTATCACATCTGAAAACAAGGCTAACATCCGTGCATTGGTCAATATTATATTTAATTTTTACACCTGAAAAAGTCTGATTATTCTGATAATAATCTATTTTAATTTTTTCAGGATAAAAATCAGTAATATAAAAAACAGTATCAATAAGATGAGTACCGTCATGCAGAAGCAGAGTATCAGGTTTTGGATAAAAATTTTGTGAACCTGCAAAAATTTTACCTTCAATTCTGAGTATTTTCCCTAAAATTTCTTTTTTAATAATTTCTTTTACTCTCTGATAATTAAAATTAAATCTTCTTGTATGATTAAGATAAATTGAAATTTTATTTTTCTTAATTTTCCGACTGATTTTTTTTAACCGAGAAATTTCATGAGAAATAGGCTTTTCACAGATCACAGCTTTTATATTAGCTGGATTTTCCATAATATATTCGAGAATTTCAATATGGCTTGAAGTTGATGAACTTATCACAACAACATCAATATTTTTATTGTGTAATGTTTTTTTCCAGTCAGAGTAATAATCGACTTTTAAATTCCGATTTTCTGTATAAAACTTTTGTAACTTAAAATCATTAATATCGCATACACTCGTTAAATTTAATCTTTCTGAAAGTAAAATTGTTCCAATATGAGTACATGGTTTTTTTCTGAGAAGGTCATTTTCAAGAAAATATGCTATTCTTCCACAACCAATTACCGCTGTGTTATACCTTGTTTTGACACACATGAGAATTTAACCTGAATAAATTACTGTTTGATTGGTAAAAATTATAAAGTTCATCTGATTTTACTGGAGTGTTTTTATATAAAGCTGAGTAAATCTTTTCCATCAGTCTGAAATCATCTTCTTCATCGACTGTCAATCTTAATTTTTCAAACCTTTTATCACCTTCAATTAAATCAAAGTCGAATTTTTCAAGATTTTTTCTAATATATAAAGTTACATGTTCACCATTATATGGCTCTAAATTTAATTTGAGATTATTCTGCAAGACTTCTGTTTTTACCATTTCAGAACCCGTTCCAACTGCCCCGCCTTTAATAAAAACATAATCTTTCAAAAAATAATTTTTAAAAATTTTCATTTTTTCAAAATCTATAAGAGGATTATCACCAGTTACTCTGATTATATTATCAAAACCATAGTATTCAGCACATCTGACAAATCTTTCCAATACATTTTCAAGAGAACCTCGAAAACATGGGATTTTTTTTTCATTAAGAAATTTTTCAAGTATATCATCAGAATTATGAACACTTGTTGCAACCACAACAGGAAGTTTAGTCTGGCAACATCTTTCAACAACATGCTCAATCATTGATTTATCACTGAGTTTTTTCAATACTTTGGAATTAAGTCTTGTAGAACCAGTTCTTGCCTGTATTATTACACCAGTTTTCACTTAATTTATTTCCTTAAGATATTTTTTCAGATTATATTCTGCAACCTCAAACATCTGTTTCATATCGTGAGCTGTTTTTGTAAGAATATCATATTTAATATTTAAAAGTTCCAGAGTTTTTTCATTTTCGGGAAGATTCTGATAATCAGGATTTGAATTCAACTGTCTTAAAAAAGGCCAGTACATTGTCTGGAATTTTTCAACTATAAAGGAAGCTGTTCCTATCTTTTCTTCTATGGTTTTTCCAATTCTTTCAGCTTTCAAAGCATGCTGCTGATATTCGCCACCTATATTATTTATTTTCATCATTTCATACATTTTTTTTATAGTTTTCATTCCTTCCGGCGCTTTATTTTTCATATAATCAAGTGTGGAATTTATCTCGGAAATTTTTTTAGAAAAATCATAAACTTCTTTTTTATTTAAAATATTATAATTTTCAACAAAAATTTTATGAACATCTATAAAATCATTCAAATATTTTTTAATTGTATCTTTTAAAGTCATGAGTTTAACATTTTCTTTTAAAATACCACCCTCAGTTGCATTAATCATTGTTCCCTCAGTAACTTTGCATTCATATTCAATCCAGCGGCAGTAATCCTCAAGTATTCTGAAAGTTATAACTTCACGGTCATAAATATCTTTTGTTTTAATAATAGTTTTCCCTGAGTTAACAATATTATCTCTGTGTTTTGTAATTAATGTTGAACTGTCATAAGAATTTTCAAAATAAGACTGATCTCTGTGAGTATCAACCGCATGATAAAAACCACCTGGAAAAGATAAATCCTGACCAACAAATACAATTGGATCTGCCCCGATTTTTCTTGCAAAATCATAAGCAACAGTTGCAACAGAACCACCTGTAACGAGAATTCCATTTTTTTTCAGATGCTGCTCAATCCATATTGAAAGTTGAAAAAAGAAATTAAAAAATATTACTCTTCCTTCAAAAATTTCAGGAATTTCAGGATGAACTATCGGGGAACACACACAATAAGCTTCAGGTAATTTTACATCTTTGAGATGAAGATAATTTGCATACTGTGAATCAACCGAAACAACAACATCTGGAGTAATTCCCATGGAAAGAAGTGGTTTAACAGCTGTATCAACAGCCACAAGCAGTGCTTTACCTTTTGCCTGTTTAAGATAAATACCATTTTTATCAAGAGATGGTCCTGCTGAAATTATAATTGCAGGCTTATTTTTAAATTTACCTTCATAATCAAGCATACCAGGACTTTTGATAATATGTTTCATGTTTTCAAGAATGTTAGAATTCCACTCATCGATATATTTTGCCACAGTTGTATAGTTGGAAATTCCAACACTTATAATATTTTTGAGTGTGGTATCAAGTTTTGAGAAAAAATCAGAAAAAGCTCTTCTATAAACGTTCATTTCAAGAATATTCAAATTATCATTTTCATACATTTTGAAAAGTTTTGCAACTTTTTCTCTTATTGTTTCAGCATCCTGCCCTATTGAAAACTCAACCCTGGAATTTGAAATTATATCTGAAAAATCAAAAGTATGAAGTGCAATGTTAAAAATCTGCCAGCTTGGTTCAACTACAATAAGTTTTTTATTTTGGTTGTTTTTAATCAGTTTGTCGAAAATTTTTCTTACATGATATCCAAGACCCATTCCATAAAGAATAAGAAGATTTCCTGAAGTTTCATCAATTTTAGCTATAAAATCTTCAGCTTCCTTTTCAGGATTTCTTTTAGAATGAAGAAGAATTTCATTATCATCTTTAACAAGTTTTAATGAATATCCACCGGAATCAGCATTAAGTTTTTCAACTTTAAAATTTTCATTTTTAAGATTTGGTTTTAACTGAATAAAAAGAGCAGGATCTTTTACTTTAAGAGCACTTAAATTTTTTTTTTCCATAATATAGACAAATTCCTTTGTATTGTTACTGAATTATAACATTATTTAATGAAGTTTTAAACTAACCTGTTACATTAATTTTTTTCAAACTATCTGATTGCGAGTTATCTTTACCTTCTTCCTTTGCAACAACTTGTTTCCAGGCATCTCTCAGCTCTGAAATTATATGTTCAACTTCAACAAGATAACTGACTTCTTTTTTTGAATTAGCAAGAATAAGCTGATTTTTGACCCATACATATAAATCTTTAAGATTGACAGAAATTTCTCCGCCTTTTTCCATATCAAGTGTAACTGTAAGCTCTGTAATAATATTCTGTATTTTTATTATGTTATTATGAGCTTTTTCAATATCCCGTGGTTCTTCTTCAAGAGCTTTTTTAGCAATATTTAAAAATCTCAATGCTCCATCATATAGCATTAAAAGAAGTTTTCCAGGTGATGCTGTTTTTATCTGGGTTTCCCTGTAATGGTCAAATTGATTCGATTTCATATTTCATACTCTCCTTTAACTGTTTTAGACCTTAGGTTCACCCTCTCTTATTATATTTTTGTAGTAGTTTTCTCCATTCGATTATATCGTTTTTTAAATCATAAGTAATAATATCTTTTAAATCCACATAATCTGTTTTTTCAAGTGCAGCAACAAGATCATTCAGATGATCAAGATAAGATTTAATAAAATCATTTTCTTCATCAGTCAACTCAATTTTTAAAATATTAATGATTTTTGAAAAAGCAGTATTCATCCACTCAATACCAGCAGTAGCGGCATTCAGCACACTCATGGCATCATCAACTTTATTAGAATCAACTAGTGAAACAATAGAATCATATCCCTGTTCAAGCTTTTCCAGATAATCTGCCATTTCTTCCAGAGTATT
>JBAZDD010000212.1:0-4356 GCA_041654635.1 Candidatus Muiribacteriota bacterium | reverse complement strand
ATACTCTCTACATTATCAATTTCTTTTATATAATCTTTCGTTTTTTTAGGTTCGTATCCATTCCAAATAAGTAATAAATCTTTATCAAGATTATCTACATCAGAATTATTTAAAACAAATGATTTTTCTTTGAGATATTTAAAAAGTTCTTTAACAGATTTATTATTTTGCTTTTGGAATTTTTCCAAATTTAGTATTCTATTATTACTCTCAACTTCAAAAACTTTTCTACTTTGATTAATCAGGTAATAAAAAGATATTTTTCCTTTTACAAAATTTCCTTCATCATCAAACTCTTCATTATAGCAAACATAAAATGGTGGATATTTAATTTCAGTATGTTTTAAATCTGGTCTATCTTCTTCAATAGTTAAAACTTTATTTTCATTCTCAATATCCAAAATAAATATATGTTTAATCTTTTTAAATTCCATTTCAAAAAAAACCGTTGGTTCCATACTTCTTGGTCTTTTAATTTTTAAACTCTTATTTTTACCATTGAATTTCTTTAATATAGCTTTCATTTCTTTTTTATTAACTTCAACACCAAAATCATTTTTTAAATTATTAATAGATGTATAAAATCTTTTTTCTTTTACTGGAATGTTTTCATCTATAAAAACTACAATGTCTTCTCTTATCATGAAACCCCCTCTCAATTATGATTTTTTTTCTTCCTTACTACTTGCTTAACTAAACTCATAATATTTTATGTAAAAAATCAAGTAAACGAATTTTAAAATTTATAATTAAAAAAGTCAAAAAATATATAATGGTAAAAAAAAATTATCAATCCAGATACTCTAAAGGGTAAATATTATAAAGTATGTGATCGCAAAAAAATTTTTTAGTGACGAAATAATCATGTTAAAAATTAAACATTGAACTGTTAATAGATTATTCAAAGCTAAGGAGTTAATTGCCGGGTGGTTAGTGTGCAGAGGGCTTCCAAATTGTTAAATTGAAGCTTTTCCAATTTCAATTTGGGAAACTGCACCGACACCAGGACCCGGAACACAGAGTTTGTTTTTACGATAAAATGGTGAAACAGTTTAATGTTTTCAAAAAAACTGTAGAGTATCTGGATTTTGTAAAAAACAGCAAGACTAAAAACATTATACAGCGATGCTGGATTCTTGCGTACGCGGAATGACAACGAAGGGCAAAACTCAATAAGCCGGGCAGAACAGTGTTCTGCCCCTACAAAAGATAAGAGCAATGGACCCCGGCATAAAACATCGCCGGGGCGACAGCAAAAAAATAAAAACTTTACGAAAAAAACGTCATTGAGAATTGCTGTTTGTGCTTTGCTTTTAAGGTTCATTCCCGTTTCATACGCGCTTCTATCGCGTTTTATTATAAATTCCATCAGTTTCTAATAAGACTTATCATATCAAACATTGGTAAAAACATTGCCAGTGCAATAAATCCCATTACAAAACCCATTCCAATTATCAGTATTGGTTCAAGAAGTGACAACATTGTTTCAATTGTCATTTCCACTTCAAGATCATAAAAATCGCCAATTTTTGTGAGCATGGTTGATAGATTACCGGTTTTTTCACCTACATTTATCATTTTAATAACCATTGGGGGAAAATATTTTTCTTTTTTCAGAACGTCTGAAAAAGCTTCACCTTCAGAAACTTTAACACCCGCAGTATCAATTATTTTTGAAAGATGTATGTTTTCTATCAATTTTTTTGATATATCCATTGCATTAATAATTGTTACACCATTACCAATCAAAACCCCGAGAGTTTTACACATCCTGGCAACATTTGCCTTTATGGTTAAATCTCCTGCAAGTGGTAAATTAAGCATTATATAATCAAATAATGAACGACCAACTTCAGTTTTTTTAACAAAATATCTTAAAAGAAATGAAACAGATGATATTCCTATTAAAAGCGACCAGATATTTCCAGTTAAAAAATTACTTATCTGTAATAAAAACGCAGTTGGAAGCGGAAGATTTCCACCCATTTTTGTAAAAACCCCCACAAATTTAGGAAAAACAAAAGTCAGAAGAAATGTTACAACAGATACAGCAACAACTATCATAATAATTGGATATGCCATAGCAGATTTTACTTTAGCGACAACTTTCTGATCATTTTCAGAAAACTTGGCTATTTTTTCAAGTACTTCATCAAGCATACCACCAGCTTCACCTGCTTCAACAAGATGAACCACGATATTTGCAAAAACATCTGGAAACTTTTTCATTGAATCAGATAAGGATACACCTGATAAAACATCTTTTCTGATAACCCCTACAATCTTGGCGAGTTTCGCATTATCAACCTGTTCTTCAAGTGCTGTGAGGCTTTCTACAAGATTTACACCTGAATTAATTAATGTTGCAAGCTGAATATAAAAGAAAACAAGTTCTTTTGCTTTTATTTTTAAAAATCTTTCACCAAGGTCTAGATCAAGTACATTTTCTTTGACTTCATTAAGCTCAATTACAATATAACCAGTATCAACAAGTTTTTCTGCCGCGGCATCTGAAGAACTGGCTTCAATTTCTCCAAACTTCAATTTGCCAGCTTCATCTCTGACTTTAAATTTATAAATTGCCAAATTTAATCTCCTTTGGTTATCCTTAATACTTCCTCAAGAGATGTCCAACCCATTTTTGCTTTTTCAACAGCATTTTCTCTTAAAGTCTGCATACCTGATTCTATTGCAATTTTTCTCAGTTCATTTGAGGAGCCTTTTTTTAATATCATATTTTTCAAATCATCATTTAATGTGAACATTTCATGAATTCCTACTCTGCCTTTATAACCTGTTTTAGAACAACTTACACAACCTTCACCAATATAAAATTTCTCCCCGGGATTAATATTCAATTCAAGTGATTTTACAAGATCCTCAGGTGGTTCCTGCTCAACTTTACATTTCTCACATATTCTTCTTGCCAGTCTCTGAGCAACAACCACAAGCAAAGTCGGAGTCAGTAGATAAGGTTCAATTCCCATTTCCATAAGTCTTGTTACAGCACCTGGTGCATCGTTTGTGTGCAGTGTTGACAGCACAAGATGACCCGTCAAAGCAGATTCTATTGCAATTTCTGCAGTTTCTGCATCTCGAATTTCACCAACCATTATAACATCAGGGTCCTGTCTTAGAATAGCTCTCAAGGCCGCGGAAAAGGTCATCCCAATCTCTGAATGTATCTGAACCTGATTTATCAGTGGTATTCTGTATTCAACTGGGTTTTCAACTGTTGTAATATTTACTTTTGGAGATTTTATACTTGAAAGTCCAGCATAAAGAGTTGATGTTTTACCAGAACCTGTTGGCCCAGTAAGAAGAACTATGCCATTTGGCTCATTAAGCGCTCTTACATACATTTCAAGATGTTGAGGAAGAAAACTAAGTTTATCAAGACCTAACATTACACTGTTTTTGTCAAGCAATCTCATAACTATTTTCTCACCCCATACAGTCGGAAGTGTGTTTACACGGACATCTATTTCTAAATTATTAAGTTTTATATTTATTCTTCCGTCCTGAGGCAGTCTCTTTTCGGCAATATCCATGCCTGCCATAATTTTTATTCTTGAAATTAATGCAGATTGAATTTTAGGAGGGATTTCGGTTATGGACTGAAGCACACCATCGACTCTATATCTTATTCTTACGCCATCTTCATCTGGTTCAACATGAATATCAGAAGCTTTCTCATTAATAGCTTCTTTGAGTATAAGATTAACAAATTTTACAACAGGAGAATCTTCATTTATTTTTTCAATCTTTTCACTCTGATTACTTACATTTACCTCATCAATTCTTTCCTGGAATCCTTCAACAAGATTTTTAACATCAGCTGAACCGGAATAATACTGTTTCTGCGCTCCATCAATTTCAGCTTTAGAAGCTATTACAATATCAATATTCAACCCTGTTTTATATTGAATCTGATCTATTGCAAATACATCAAGTGGATCTGCCATTGCAATAGTCAATCTATTGGAATCTTTAAAAAGTGGTATTAAATTATGTTTTTTTGCAACTTGAATAGGAATAAGTTTTATAACATCAGGCGATATCTGATATTCATTCAAATTAATAACGGGTACACCTAACTGATCTGAAAGCACCTGAAGAATCTGACTTTCTTCAACAAATCCAAGGTCAATAAGAGCTTCACCAAGTCTTTTTTTTGTTTCTTTCTGTGATTCCAGGGCAGCTTTCAACTGTTCAAGAGTAATATACTCAAGTTCTATCAGTAAATCACCTAATCTTTTTTTTCTATCAAGCATTTTTAATCACCTTTTTACACTTTCATTCGCGTTTTATTCCCGTTTCATCCGCGTTTTATTCCCGTTTCATCCGCGTTTTTTT
>JBAZDD010000211.1:0-4357 GCA_041654635.1 Candidatus Muiribacteriota bacterium | reverse complement strand
AGTTAAAAAAGGATTTTTGATGAATAAAATGATTGATAAAATGATTTTAAAATACAATCCAAAATCATTAGATGAAAGTATAAATGCTTTGAGAGAAATTTTTCAACAAATCACTTTGCTGGCTTTATGGAGAACAAATTTTTATGAAAATGCAGCTTTTTATGGCGGTACTGCACTGAGAATACTTCATAATTTAGATAGATACTCGGAAGACCTTGATTTTTCTTTATTAAAACCAGATAAAAATTTTGATATTTCATTTTTCACAGATTTAATTCAAAAAGAAATAAATGCCTATGGTTTTAATGTTACAGTTGAAAAAAAACAAAAAAAATTTTCATCAAATACTGAATCAGCTTTTTTAAAAACAGATACAATTAAAAAATTACTTATAATAGAATCTCTAAATAAATCGAGTTATAAAATTCCTTCAAATCAGATATTAAAAATAAAAATCGAAATTGATATTAATCCACCAGGGGGATTTAATACTGAGATAAAATACTTATATGAACCTATCCCTTTTACAGTTAATGTATATAGTTTGCCTGATCTTTTTGCTGGAAAGTTACATGCAGTTTTATGTAGGAAATGGCAAAATAGAGTTAAAGGAAGAGACTGGTATGACCTTTTGTGGTATTGTATTAATCATCCAGTTGTTAATTTAAATCACTTAAGACTCAGATTAATAGATTCTGGTCATTTAAAAAAAGAATCTGAGTTTGACTTGTTAATTTTAAAAAAATTACTTCATGAAAAAATCAAAGAAGTTAATTTCGATCAGATTAAGCTTGACATAATGCCATTTATTAAGAATGGTGAGCAAGTTAAATTATGGAATGAGAATTTATTTCTGGATGTAATAAAAAGGGTAAAAGAACAGTGAGTAAGACAAATCAAAAACATAGAAGCTGCGAATGAAACGCGATAGAAACGGGAATGAAACGCGTATAAAGTCGCAAAAGAACCGCGTACAAAGTCGCGAGAGAACCTCGAATGAAACGGGGATGGAGCGGGGTCTGTGCAGTAAAATTTTGCTGCAAGCAAAATTGGACGGCCTGACCCCTATTGAATGTTGTATCTGTAATGGATTTATGGTAATATTTTTTTATGAAAAAAATAATTTTTTTATTTTGTTTATTGACATTTATTCAACTCTGTTTTTCTGTTGATCAGCTTGAAGTTGAAGAAGCAAGAAGAAGTATGGAAACAGCTTTTTCTGCTTATGCTAACTATATATCACTTCACTCATCATCTGATGACTATTCAAAACGACTTTATCACAATTATCTAAACCTTAAAGAAAAATACGACAGACTTAAAGAAATTTTCGATGCAAGTCAATACAGAACTTATGAAGAAAACATTGTTTATTTTTTCTCAGCCCATGAAGAAGCTGGACTTGCAGAAAAAAAAGAACTTGAATGGGTAAAAAATCAAGGACCAGTATATGAGATTGACTATAGATTA
Source organism: Candidatus Muiribacteriota bacterium (assembly GCA_041654635.1). Taxonomy (GTDB): domain Bacteria; phylum Muiribacteriota; class Muiribacteriia; order Muiribacteriales; family Muiribacteriaceae; genus JBAZDD01. The sequence goes on along the minus strand of JBAZDD010000211.1, from coordinate 2,887 downwards.
GGTTGGTTCATGTATATTCAGGGAAAATATGATCTTGCAATACGATTGTTTGAGGTTGCTCTGAAAAAAGCTGAAACTGAAGAAAGAAAATTCCCACTTGCAAATCTCGGACTGGCAAGGGTTTATGTATATTTTGCTGAAAACGACAGTGACAAAGCACGAGAAAATGCAGAAAAAGCCAAAGTTTATCTTGATAAATTTGAAACAGAATATTTTTTTACCTCAAGTGTGGCTGATAAAAAACGTGATTATCTATTAAAAGAATTAAAAGGAAGACTAAATTATCTCCTTCTTCCGTCCGATAATTAGATTGTTGAAATTTAAACTTAAAGAAGGGGGTTTTACTGATGAAAGACTACAGAAACCAGCTACAGGAAATTGGAAAAAAATTTGGGGTTGATATTAATCCAGATAACGTTGACAACGTATTAAGAGACACATGGGCTAAATATCATCGTTCGGTTAGAAAAACAGACTGATAAAAAACTAATTTTTTAAAATATAAGGACCTCGAATTAGGGGTTCTTTTTTTTTGACCCTCAAATAAATATTATGTATAATTATTTTTTATGGGTGGTTTTTTCAGGAGGGGAAAGTATGTTTTCTTTCAAAAAGGGGTTACTTACTCTTTTTATTTTATCATTTATTTTTTTAACAGCGTGTAAAACAGAAAATAATGTTAACGAAAATCAAATTGATTTAACAAAAAGAACAAAAGGCGATACTTTTGTAAATTCAACTGGTTCAGATGCAATTATTTTAAATCCCATTCTACATGTTGATACTGCTTCCAGCACCGTTACTTCATACATATTTAACAGTATGGTTAAATTTAATCCATTTTATGAACCTGAACCTGACCTTGCCTTGAGCTGGGAAAATTCTTTTGATAAAAAAGTAATTTATGTTCATTTGTGTCCTAATGATGAATATTCATTAAATCAATTGAGAGAAGATTATCTTAAAAACCAGAATAAATTTTCAAATGTTAAGAATTTAAATGAATTTAAAGGTATTAATTCAGAAAAAAATTTAATTCTTGAAGTTGAGTATTTTGAAGATGTTGATACTTCTGAAGTTAATTTGTGGAAATCCTTAAACAATAATGTGGAATTTGCTGATTACAGATATAATTTAATTTTCAATCTTAGAAATGATGTTAAATGGAGTGATGGAAGACCTTTTACAGCTGCTGATGTAGCTTTTACATTTGAAAAAATAATTGACCCTGAATCAAAAGCACCAGGAAGACCAGCCGCAGAAGTTATTCACAAAGTTACTGTTTTAGACAGATTTAAAGTAATGGTTTCGTTTTATAAACCTGTGGCAAATGCTTTACATAAAATGTCAGAAAGGATTTTACCAAAACATATTCTTGAAAATCAGAATATTAGAGAAACTGTTTTTAATTCCCGCCCAATCGGTACTGGCCCGTATATATTGAGTGAATGGAAAAAAGATGAATACATTCTGCTTTCTTCTAATCCTGATTATTATGAAGGTCAACCAAATATTGATAAAGTTATGATAAGAATAATACCTGATCAGAGTCAATCTTTTATTCAGCTACAAAATGGACAACTTGATTATATGGGATTAACTTCAGACCAGTATAACAAACATGCACAGTCTTCAGACTTTAAAGAACGATTAAATGTTTTTCAGGTTGCAAATACTCGCTCATATCGTTTTATAGGGTATAATCATGAAAGAGAACTTTTTAAAGATAAAAAATTCAGACATGCTTTAAGTCATGCTCTTGATGTAAAACTTATTATTGAAAATATTTTTTATAATCAAGGTCAGGTTGTAACAGGACCTTTTCCAATTTTTTCGTGGGCATATAATCACGATGTAAAACCTTTTCGATTTGATGTTGAAAAATCCCGCAGTATATTAGAAGAATTAGGATGGAAATTAAATGGGCGTTTTAGAGAAAATGATGGAAAAAGACTATCAATTGAGCTTCTTGTTTCAACTGGTTCAAAAGATGAAGAATATGTTGTTAATCTAATTAAAAACATGTGGGAAAATGTCGGTATTGAGGTAAAACTACGCTTTGAAGAATGGAATAATTATATTAATCTTGAAGACAAAGGCGAATTTGATGCAGTTGTTGCTGGATGGCGAATGGGAATAGACCCTGATATTTCAGGGGTGTGGCATTCAAAATATATACCATGTGAAAAAAATCCATCTGGTAATAATTTTTGTCGTTACAGTAATGAAAACCTTGATATGCTTCTTGAAAAAGGACTTTATACGCTTGACCCAGAAAAACGAAAAAAGATTTACCACGAAATTCACGAAATTATTGCAGAAGAACAACCATATACTTTCCTTTATACAAGGGATTCGTTTCTTGCACTGGATAAGAGATTTCATGGAGTTGAAATCAAAGGGAACAGTCTTTTTCATGATTTTGAAAACTGGTGGGTACCAGCACATTTGGTCAGATATAAATAAGAAACAGAAGAATCATAAAAGCAGTGAGAAGTGAGTAAGTGAATAAGATAAATCAAAAACTTAGAAGCTGCGGGTGAAACGCGGATGAATCGCGTATGAAACGGAAAAAAATCGGGATTGATTTTTTAAATTTTTTAATATAATATTTACATTAAATTACACTACAGGATGCTGAATGAAAAAGGTGGAAAAATTGGACAGAAAAAACATACTTATAGTCGATGATAACAAAGAAAATCGCTTCCTTATGAAAATCCTGTTAAAAAAACACGGAGCAGTTATAGATGAAGCAGTTAATGGCAAAGAAGCCATAGATAAAATCCTTGCAAAACAGTATGACGTTATATTAATGGACATTCAGATGCCAATAATGGACGGATACGAAGCCACAATTAAAATCAGAGAAATGGAAAAAAATAAA
>JBAZDD010000210.1:0-4392 GCA_041654635.1 Candidatus Muiribacteriota bacterium | reverse complement strand
TTTAATGCCATTTTCCAAATCTGTGATTATTATTTTGTCGTTATTTTCTATAACTCCAACATTTTCACCAACATATTCTAAGGGGACCATGTATTTACTCGATAAATAACTTATAAGGCTTGTTTTATCCACTTTCCTAACTTCTTCATGTTTAATGTTTTCTTCGAATACAGACCCATGATATGACCTTAAAAACGACCTTTCGTGTTTTAAGTCATTTAATGGTATTCTTTTTGTACTTTGATTTATTTTTCCATTTGCTCTTCTATACATCCATTGATTAATTTTTTCATTAGCTTCTTCAGCAGTTTTAAAATTCCTAAAATTAAAAAAATTATTTTTAATATAACTGACTGAATTTTCTACGCTACCCTTACTTTCAGGATCACTTTTTCTGCAAACAAATATTTTAAATTTTTGTTCATTTTTAAATTCTTCAAATTTTTTGGTTAATATTATATCTCCCTGGTTTTCTGACACAATCATTAATTTATCTTGATCCATTACTATTTCTTCAGGGATTCCTCCAAAAAACTTAAAACTATTTATTAAATTATTTATGACATCTAAAGTTTTAAACGGATTACTTTGAACTCTGTAAAATTTTGTTTTTGAAGAAGATAAAACACTAGCAAAAATATATAACTTTTGACCATTTTTTTGTTTTTTTTCGCCAAAATCCAATTGCAATTGTTTGCCCGGAACAACATCTACAACTGGTAAATATTCTCTCTTTTTTTTATTAACTTCTATTTCTTTTGTTTCAATTAAGTAATCTATGAAATTTCTAAGTGTTCTTTCTGTTCCCGGTAAATTATTATATTTTTCTTCAAGAAAGTCATAGATTGCTGATTTTCTTATTTTTACATCTGAATTTTCTGTGTAGATTTCTTTTATTTCTTGTTTAAATGGTTCGAAAATTTTAAACCTACTTTTTAATTTCATAACATATTCCGCATAATCTTTTTGTGACATACGGGAATATTTTTTTACGGTTTTCCAGTCTAATCCAGTTGTTTTTACAATTTCGCTAATTGGCATACCTGTATCCTTGAAATTTTTCACTTTTTGATACATAATAAATTTAATCATGGGTTACCTGCCATTTATTTTTGTTTAGTCGCTTAAGTATTATGGCAGGTAACTTTTTTTATTCAAACTTTATGGGATTTTTATTTTCCAGGTTACTGGGATTTTAGTTTACCATTAACAATAAACTAATTATATTAATTTCAACCAAAAAAAACACTAGTTTTATAGACAGGGCAATTAGTAAAGATTCATATATACAATTGTTTAGTGGCGTTAAATGTGATGAAATTTTCGTAATTCTACATTCTTTAAAAACAGTTGAAGATGATTTAAGTGAAGAATGTGTAATATTAGCTTATGGACTTACTTCAAGCGATTTATTTAAATTTGAGAATAATCAAGGAGTAAAAGCTATTATTGCACATCAATGGTCCAAAAATGAAGTTGAAGAATGGGCAAAATCAATTGAGGCAATTGAAATTAATTCAAATTTAAAAGCTACAAAAACAAATTTACCAGATTTGGTTGTTCAAAATGCATTTATAGATTTAACTGATTCAATTAATATGAGTACTGGCTTAGGTCATCCGAGCGATGAAGAGTTGTGTAAATCATTTTTAAGAGCTTTGAAAAAATATAATCATTACTTAAATGAAATTGAAATCCGTAGTTTTTTAATATCTGATTTAGGTTGGGATTCAGAATATGCAGAAGAAGTATTGAAATTTGTAAGAAAAATAAATCAAGGTAAATCATTTAAAGGTGGAGCTAAAACAGGTTTAAAAAAATATATTGATAAATGGAAAAATCGATAATTATTATTTGGAGGGAATCATTTTATGAAAGATTTTAAAGAACTTGCTCTTAAAGGCATAAATGAAAATTTAAAGAATTTTTATGATAATATAAAAAATGAAATTGAGAATATTGAAAACTTATCTGACTGGTCAATTGATTTTAATAAAGAGTTTGAAAATTTTATAATTTTTAATTATAGAGGTAGTCAAATTGTTAAATCATCGGTTTTTTTAAATTTAGATTATAGTAATTCTGAGTTCAAAGTAACTAATATTATACCTGCTCCTGGTGAAAAAATTCAGTTAAGTAAAGATGAATACAATAAAATACTTGATAAATTTGAAGATGATTGTATAACTGAAACAGCCAGAAAATATAGTTTATTAATTGAAAAAGATAATAATGATGAAGCACAATTATCTGATTATTTGACAGAAGAAGGAATTCGGAAATTTAAGTCTTTTTCTAATAGAGCTAATAAAAGCACAGGGTCAGCTCATCCATTAGATCGTAAAAGGTGGTATGATTTTATATGTCAAACTTTTTTAGATGGCAATGATAACATTAAAGATATTTTAGCTGAATGGCTTATAGAGGAAGAAAATTGGACTGAAGAAAAAGCTTATAAATTATTATTGGAATACGAGTTTGGATATGATTTGTTAAATCATTTTCAAGATAATAATACAAATGACAATTAATAAGATGTTAATTAATGATTTAGTGTTGAAAATAACTGAAGATAATAAAAATGTTTTATTTGTTGATACTTGTTGTGTATTAGATGTTTTAAGATGTTTAACAATGCAAAAAATAGATTTAATAAAAAATATATATAAAATTACAGAAGAATTTGAAAAAAATGAAAATAATTTTTTGATTGTATTTGCTTCAGCAATATTCAAAGAATATCAAAAAAATATTGAAACAGTAAAATTAGAGGTTGAAAATTATTGTAAAAAATTATTTGTAGATATAAATAATTTTTCAACACTTAATGAAATTGTGTATAAAAATAAATTGAATATTTATAATTTATCAAACCGAAACTTTCCTGAAATTTTATCAAAAAAAACTCAAGACATATTAAAATACGGTATACATATAGAACTCGATGAAAAAAATGAACAAGAAATCTTTAAAAAAGTTAATTTTAGAATTTGTAATCTGGTTCCTCCCTCCAAAAAAGGGAAAGATTCTTATTCTGATTGTACAATATTTGAAGAATTCCTATTATTAGGAAATTATTTACATAAAAATGGATTTGATAAAAAAATAATTTTTTGTTCATCAAATTTAAAAGAATATTTCGAAGATAATAAAGTTAATAAGTATATTGAACAGGAAGTGGATAAGATTAATGGGGTTGTTTTAAAGTCTATTGATATTGGATATTACGATTTAATCTCGAGAGACAATTTATGAACTGCTGGTTTTGTAACAACGAATTTGATCCTGAAAACACATCGATAGAACATATAATTTTAAATGCGTTTGGTGGAAAACTAAAAGGTCATACTCTATGTAATGAATGTAACGAAGAATTTGGAAAAACAATTGATAAAGATTTTTCTAAGATGCTATCTTTTATTACATCTCGAATTTATGATTTGACTAATGAACGTCCTATAAATCCATGCCATGAATGCCAAGTTTTGATTGATAATATAGTACATGATGCATTTATGAGAGAAGGAAAATGTATTTTATATAAACCTTACATTGATGAAAATAATTTTAAAATTTACGGAACTCAAAAAAATTGTAAGAATTTTTTAAAACAATCAAAATATCAAAAAATCAAAGAAAAATATCAAATTATTGAAGATTGTGGTGGATTGCAATTTATTCCAATTAATTTAGAAAACGAGGGTTTTAAAAAAAGTCTTATAAAAATGGCTATAAATTTTGCTGTTCATAAAAAAATTAATTTTAATATTAAAAAAGTTGTAAATAATAGAAAATTTTTGGATTTGAATATCGTATTTCCTTATTTTCCGCAGTCAATATTAGAAAAAATGTTTGAAGATAAAGAAATTGAATATAATACTGAGTATCCAATACATAGCTTGAAATTATTCACTGTTACTGTAGCTGAAAGAAAATATCTTTTTTGTTTTACAGAATTGTTTTCTGTTTTTAAACAATATGTTTTATTAGATGATGATTATCAAGGCGAACACTTTGTTGAACATTATGCTCAGAAAACGGTTGTTTCAAAAGAAGATTCATTCAAAGATGGAATGTGGTCACCGAAAGATATATGGGGTGCTTGTCAGCAGTATGATATAAATCCAAAATTAGTTCAGCATAAATCCACAGAAGAATTAAACAAGTTTTTTAACCTAAGATATAATGATGTTAAATTTTATCTTAATCCAGATAATATTTTTAACTCATTTTTTACAATATTAATGTTAGAGATTACAAATGGTAAATTTGATAAAGAGCTTTTAAATAATATAGAATTTTTAAAAGAACTTGATTTTTTTCCTAAAAATCCAAATTATTTTCGCATAAGTAAAGCCTATAGAGAAACAGAGTTCTTTTTACCTTCATTCT
>JBAZDD010000209.1:0-4393 GCA_041654635.1 Candidatus Muiribacteriota bacterium | reverse complement strand
AGTTTTAAATTTATTCTCTCCAGAGATTCAACTTTTTGAATTTTCTCTATAGACTGCTCATATAAATCGCTTTTAACTTTTTCGATTTTAACTTTCAGCTTTTCAATATGAGCATTTCCAACAGCAAGCATAAGAGATTGCCTGTAAAGTTTAAGCGCTTCCTCAAACTGACCAAGAGCATGAAAAACATCACCTTTATAATCAAAAAGACGGGTGTCTCTGGGATCTTTTTCAAGCATAGAATCAATTCTAACAATTGCTTCAGGATATTTTGAATTTTTAATACTGTTTTCGATAATTTTATAATCATCGGAAAATGCTGATAGTGATATAAAAATTAGTGTGATTAAAATAAATTTTTTCATATTTTATAAAAACTTCAGGGGTCTGGCAGGTTAACTTTTGCTTTTGGCAAAGCCCCCTTACAAACCCCTGTAAGTTTAAAACCTTTTATTACCTTTCAGTTAGTTTATTTTAAAAATATCTTTCAATGTTGTAATAGTCAAGTGATTTTGAGTCTGAATATCCATAAGCAAGATCAAGATTAATTACATTGTCCCATACAAGGTCAACTACAAGCACTCTGTCATAATAGTCAGAAGCTATTAAAGCTGCATGTGAATATCCACCGTAAGAACCCATATAAACTGCTGCATTGTTCCATGAAAAATCATTATCATAGTCTATGAAAATTAAATCACCTTTACTTAATTTCCAGAAATTACCATCTTTAAGATCTTCTTCATCAACAAGATTACTTTTAGTATATCTGAAATCGTTTTTTGTGTAAAAATCTTCACTTAGTGTATCATAACCAGCCTGTGTGTAATAGTTATAATAAAGACCGTCGATTGTTGTAGCTGGTACGTCATAACCCATATTTTTAAGTGTTTCAACGATTACTACTGAATCGTTAGCATCAACCTGACCATCATAATCTGTGTCACTGTAACCATCAGCAAACATTGAATAATCAACGCCATTCCAGTAGTAAAGTGAATCTTCAACGAATTTATTATTAAACTCCCAGCTTGTTAAACCGTCTGGATCAACTGGTGGCTGATAAACTGAACCGCCGCCGCCGCCGCCGCCTTTTCCACCTTTACCTGTAACCGCTTCCATTTCAGCTTCAGTTAAATAAACTGTGCTCTGACCTGAAAAAGAGAAAATCAACCCAAGTACTAACATCAAGATTGTTAATTTTTTCATTAATGACCCCCTGTTTTTTTCTTTATATTATCATTGTAATTAAAAAAATAAAAAATTTGAAGTTACATTATGTTACATTTTTAAAAATTTCTTGTTTGGAGTTGTAAGTAACTCAGATTGAATGTAATTTGAGTTGAGAATTCGCAGCATAAAAACCAAAGGTAACTCATTTCGTTTACAATCATTTGCTACATTCCGCCGAGGACTTCACCGGTTTCAGCATCAATATAAATTACACAGAAAGGTGTATTATGATAAGTCTGAAAAATTGTTCCTATTTCCCTACTTATTAGATTATATTCAGATGGCTTTTTTAAAAACACTGGCCATGCTGGTCTTAATTCAGTTAAAGCTGCACCATTAGGACCAGTTCTTCCATCAAAAGCACTTATACCATGTATTTTTTCATACTTTTCTCTTGTGCTTGGTGAATTGCCGTTAGGATGAACTAATATTATCCCACCAGAATATCTTTCGTTCCTTAAAGATAGTTTCTTTTTATCACTCCAATGCATTATTAAATCTGTATATTTTTCCCATTCTTCTGGGTTTCTTAATATAAATTTTAATGCTGTTATTTTTGCTTCTTCTTCTGTTATCTGTATATTTATTTCTGGATTACTGTTTTTTGTTAAAAGAAGATGCCGAGATATAGCTACAAATACTATTGTCTGACTTTCAAAATCTATTTTAATATTTATTGGTTGTTCTGCTGTTATTCCGTTATATTTTATCAAAAACTCAAATCTTTTATCTTTCTCATAAATTTCATTTAACATTATTCTTTCCTGATTAATATCTGGTAATAACAGTTTTATTATTTCTCTTGCTTTCATTGCTTTCTGAAATACTGTTTTGTAATTTTCAAGTTCTTTTAAAAATATTCTGGGAGGGGTTACCATTAAAGTAAACAACGTTTTATTATCGTTAAAAGTAAGTCTTACATTGTTATATTCATCGATGTCTTTTGAAAACTCAAAATCATATAAATATTTAATATTTCCAAAAGGTGCTATTAATTCTCTAACTTTAATATTCAGTATATCAAAGTTAAATTCAATATTAAGTTTTTCAAGTATTTCCTGAGATAATTTTATATATTCTTCTTTTGTTTCTTCACTTAAAGTTATATCTGGATTTCTTTTCCAAAATGAAAAACAGTTTATAGTAACTAATAATATTAAAAAAAATATGTTTAATTTATTCATTGCCATATATATAGTCCCCTCCAATGTATATGTATTCTATTGGCTTTCCTGTTTCATATTCGCGTGGTTTACCAGATTCATCTTTGTGGCTATAATCAAACACATCATTTATCCATGTGGATACTGGTTTGTTTTCTTTCTGTTTTATTTTTAATGTTTTAAAAAAATCTTTTGCAAAGTATGCTCCATACGGCTGTACTGCCGGAGTTTTAAACCCTACTATTACATCTGCATTTAACTTTTCTTTGAATTTCTCAATATCCTGACCTACATTACAGGTATTTAAAAATACAATATCTATTTTCCTTCTTTCGTCATTTACAATATCCTTTGCTTTTGTTTCAAGCATTTTATAAATATCTTCTGCTGTTAATTCATGCTCTTTATATTTGAAAATATAATCTATTTCATTTGTATCCTGTTCCATGCTGAAATAATCAAAAATACCAAGATATCCATAATTTCCCGATTTATCTATTTTATAGTTTCCATGACCATCAAAATACAGTATTTTAAATTTATGATTATATCTATCATTACCTGACTCTGCTTTTAAAACTTCCCCTATACTTTCTTTTGTTGGACTCATATCTACTATTGCTGCGTAATTAAATTCTGTTTCAACTGTTTTTACCACATCCATAAATGGGTCATAAGCATTAAAAAATGTATATCCCCCTAATTCGTTTTTTGTTACTCCCTGATAATATGCATACATAGCATAGAATAAATCATTTTTAAAACTTTTTGTTATTTGTGAAGGAGTTGGAATATCTGGTTTTATATCCATCTGATAAAAATTCAGATTGTCTATATCATCTATTTTTATTACTTGAATTAATGCTGAACCAATCTCTTGTGTAGGATAATAATAATTACCATCTTTGCCTTTGTAAAAACCATCATAATTTTTTGCAGATATTAAAAAGATATGTCCTGTTTCAAACATATTTTTTAATTTCTGAGCTTTTATTCTATACTCTTCTTCCTTTTTATCCCCTTTTATTTTCAAAATAACTTCAACAGTACCTCTGTTAATTCTTCTCATTTCTTGTTCTGACATTCTTAACCTTATTTTAAATTTACTGTTTTCGGGAATAAACTGCTTTTGTGAGAGTGGTTTTACATTTTCTTTATTAAAAACTAAATTAGATAATAGATATGGTGTTTTCTGTCCATCCTGAACTGAATAATCCGGTCCTTTCCATATTGGTAATAATATTTTTTCTTCTTTCTGAATTTCTCCATCGTTATTGTAATCATTTAAATATTTATCATTTTTCTTTATGTATTCTATTTCACAGCTGTCTGAAGTTATTTTTTTGAAACTTTCCCCTCTTTGAATTATTTGAGGATATGGAAGTGGATATTTTATTTTTATTTCAAATGTGTCAAAATCTATATCGTTATCCGGGTCATTATCTTGATTGATTGCTGGTATTTCATTTATAAAAATTCTTGAATCAGTTTCTGTTTCAATCATTTTCACAGTATGACTTAACCCGATACCTGGTTCAACAAGTGTCATCATTATTTCATCTATTTTATTATCTGTATATTCCTGTAAGAACTGTAAATTAACTTTTATTAAATCATAAGAAAATGGAGATAACCCCATTCCAACACCTTCAAGGTTATATGGGTTTATTGGCGGTATTTCGTTTATTCTTTCTCCTTTTTCGTTTACTATCATTATTGGGACTTCGTTCTGTCCGGTTAGTTCTACTGTACGGGATACAATGCGGTTCATACCCCTCGTTTCTTTTACATCAAATGAAACTTTAGCTGTAATTATCGGTTCCATGTAATTGCCTCCAAGCAGGGTAAATTCTATCTGATTTGAGTTATTTACTGGTTATCTTTTTTACTTTCCACCAATCACTTCGCCTGTTTCAGCATCTACAAAAACAATAGCGACATTTAAATAATTATATTTTATCGCTCTATAATCTTTTCTTCTTATCATTACTGGATAT
>JBAZDD010000208.1:0-4426 GCA_041654635.1 Candidatus Muiribacteriota bacterium | reverse complement strand
ATACAAAAGATCTTTCAATTGCGCTTAAAGGCTCAAGTGAAGAAGTGCTTGAAAAATTTGCAAAAAACATGTCAAAAAGAGCTTCTGCAATGTTACAGGAAGATATGGAATTTATGGGACCGGTCAGAGTTAAAGATGTTGAAGAAAGTCAGCAGAAAATTGTTAATATCATAAGAGGTCTTGAAGAACAGGGTGAAGTTGTAATTTCACGTGGTGGTGAAGAAGAGATTATTGTTTAGGAACAAGGGGTCTGCGCAGTAAAATTTTGCTTAATGCAAAATTGGACGGCCTGACCCCTTATAGAGCGCGAATGAAACGCGTATAGATCGGGATTGAAACGCGAATGAACCTTAAAAGATAAAATCGTAGGCTGTAATCGGATAACGGATAATGGATAACGGAATATTAGTGAGGGTAAATGCCAGTTTTCAGGATTGATAACATAAAACAGAATAAAGTGATAATTGATGCAAACGGTATTGTCAAAGAAAAAAAAGTCAATCCTGTTATTACTGAAATTGATCAGCTGAACAGAGAAAAAAACAGACTGATATCAGAAAACAATAATTTAAAAGAAAAAGCTGAAAAAATTCTTATTGAAGCAAATTCTGAAGCTGAAAAAATCAGAAAAGACTTTGAAAATTCAAAACTTGAAGCTCAGAAAATAATAGAAGAAGCACAAAAACAGGCACAGGAAATTATTAATCAGGCAAATGAAGAGGCAAAGCAGATAGCTGAAGAAACCTATTCAAAAGCCTATGACGAAGGTTTTGCAAAAGGTGCTCAGGATGGTGAAGAACAGACTACTAAATCAGTTAGAGATGAATATGAAACCATATTAAAAGAGGCTGAAAATATACTTAATCAGGTTGTAGAAAAGAAAAATGAAATAATAAGAAATTCTGATATTGAAATAATGAAAATTGTATTACAGATTTCTAAAAAAGTAATCAATGGTGAGTTGAAAATCAATGAGGAAATTGTTTATAACAATATTAAAGCTGCACTTGAAAGACTTACTGATAAAGAAAATGTAACAATTCATATCAACAGAAAAGATATCGATATTATCGAAAGTAAAAAAGAAGAATTTTTCAGAACAGTAAGGGGATTGAAAAATTTTAAATTAATTGAAGAAAATTATCTTAATCCCGGAGATTGTGTTGTAGAAACAGAGTATGGTTTTATTGATGCAGTTATTGATACTCAGTTTGAAGAACTTGAAAGAATATTACTGGAAGAAGTTAAATGAATTTTGAATTTTTAAAAAATAAAATTGAATCAATAGACACATTAAAAGTAAATGGCAAAGTAACCCATGTAATTGGACTGCTGATTGAGTCACTTGGACCTTCTGCACGAGTGGGAGAACTTTGTTATATATATCCTCGAAAATCAAAAGAACCAATTTTTGCAGAAATAGTTGGATTTAAAGATAACAAAGTTTTATTAATGCCTTATTCTGAAGTAACAAATATTGCACCTGGTTGTGAAGTCAGAGCCAGCGGACATACTTTGAGAGTACCTGTCGGCAAAGCTTTACTTGGAAGAGTGGTCGATGGAATGGGAAATCCCATGGATGGAAAAGGACCGATATTGCATGAAACTTATTATGAAGTATATAATAATCCCCCAAATCCATTAACCAGAGCAAGAATAAAAGATAAACTCGAGCTTGGAATAAAAGCACTTGATGGAATTCTCACAATGGGGAAAGGTCAGAGAGTAGGGATTTTTGCAGGTTCAGGTGTAGGGAAATCAACTTTGCTTGGAATGATAGCAAGAAATACTGAAGCTGATATAAACGTTTTTGCACTTGTCGGAGAGCGTGGAAGAGAAGTAAGAGAATTTATTGAAAGAGATTTAGGTGAAGAAGGTCTTGCCCGTTCTGTAATTGTAGTTGCAACGTCAGACCAGCCTGCTCTTATAAGACTTAAAGGGGCTTATGTTGCAACAGCTATTGCAGAATATTTCAGAGATATGGGTAAAAATGTTGTTTTCATGATGGATTCTGTTACAAGGTTTGCCATGGCACAACGTGAAATAGGATTAACAATTGGGGAACCACCAGCTACACGTGGATACACACCATCAGTGTTTGCAATACTGCCAAAATTGCTTGAAAGAAGCGGAAATTCAGATAAAGGTTCAATTACAGGAATTTATACCGTACTTGTTGAAGGTAGTGATATGGATGAACCTGTTGCTGATGCTGTTAGAGGTATTCTTGATGGACATATTGTTTTAAGAAGAGAACTTGTTATGCAGAACCATTATCCAGCGATTGATATTATGGAAAGTGTTTCAAGGTTAATGCCTGAAGTTGCCTCTAAAGAACATCTTATGAACGCTAATAGAATAAGAAGCACTTATGCAACTTATAAAGAAGCAGAAGATTTAATCAATATTGGTGGATACGTTGCTGGCAGTAATGCGCAGATAGATTTTGCCTTGAAAAAAATTAATGATATAAGAGATTTTCTGCGTCAGGGAATGTATGAAAAGTTTGGATTTGAAGATACTGAGGAATTAATGGCGGATATATTCAGCTCATGAAAAAATTTATTTATAAATATGAAAGACTTCTTAATATTAGAGAAATTGAAGAAAAAAGAGAATATGCGATATTAACAAAAATAAGAAATCAGGTTAAACTTAAAGAAGAAGAACAGATAAATAAAAAAGAAGAAATTAACATCACAGAAAATACAATTAAAAATTTTGACAAATTTACAATAGAAGAGCTTAAATATTTTGCCGCACTTCTTTCAGAGCAGAATAAAGAGCTTGAAAAAATAATAGTTGAAAAAAGAGATTTAATAAAAAAAGAAAAAGAGCAGGAAAAAAAAGTTATTGAAATAAGCAGAGCTAAAAAAACGCTTGAAAAACTCAAAGAAAAACATAGAATTATTTTTAATAAAGAGGAAGAAAAAAAATTAAATAAATTCCTTGATGAGCTTGGCACACAGAAATTCCTGAATAATAGGGAGAGAATATGATTAATAATATTTCACGGATTAAGGCAAGAATTGAAGAAATCAAATCTAATATTCAGAATATCAATAATGTAGTAAACGAAGATTTTAAAAAAGAATTCAAAACAGAGATAAATAAAGACGATAATCAAAGTAAAGTCAGCGAAGTTATTTCAACTGTAAAGGAATGGAAAGATGGTGATGAAGGCGCAATTGATGAATTGATTTCAAGACTTTCGCCAGATAAATTTAAAAATAAAAACAGTCTGGATTTTTATAAGGCAATATCAGATAGTTTGTTTAAATAAAGCAGTTATTGTTTAATAAATTAAACAAGTAATTGATATAATATATCAAGTTATTGCTTAAACAAAGTTTAATCAAGTTATTGTTTACGCTGTAAACAAAGTTAAAGCAAAAGATTTTTTTGAAATTGACTTGACCGAAGGTCAATTACTTGTTCACAGTTGATCCTCTGTGAACAATAACTTGTTTGATGGTAACATCAAATAATAACTTGTTTCGATAGAAACAATAACTTTTAAGAGGTGAATTATGGCTGATGAAGAAATAAGTTTATCATCAACTAAAAAAAAGAAAACAACTTTTTTTCAAAAAATATTAATACTGATGTTATCAGGTGTGCTTACAGTAACATTTGGTGTGGTTCTGATAATGCTTGATTTTATTCAGATGATAAATATCAGAGAAAAACTTCCTCCAAATATTCGACAAAATCCGATTGTGCAGGACTATATAAAAAAAGTTGAACTTGCTCATATGAGCGAAGAACAAAGGCTGAAATTCTGGCTTCATGAACAGAATGAAGAATATGAAAAACAACAGGCAGAACTTAAAAAAAGAGAATATGAAATTGAAGAAAAATTAAAAAATCTTATAGAAATCGAAAAAAAAATGGAAGAAATAGAAGTTGAGCTTGAAAAGAAAGAAAATGTGCTCACCCAGACACAGGAAGAACTTGATAATCTTGAACAGAAAAAACAGAATATTAATGAAGGAATAAAAATAGAGCAGATAGATGACCTTCTGAAAAAAGAAAAATTAACTCAACTTGCCGGTATTTACGAAAGAATGGATCCTGAAATTGCCGGACAGACATTTAATGAAATGGATACAGACCTTGCCATTGAAATTATAATGATGATGAAAGACAATAAAGCTGCATTAATCATGAACAATATCAATCCAGATAAAGTTACAGAAATAGCTGAAAAATTGAAAACAAAAAACGCATGGAGGCAATAATTGGAGTTTATCAGATTTATTTTAATCGGAATCGTGCAGGGATTAACAGAGTTTTTGCCAGTATCAAGTTCAGGTCATTTAGTAATATTTAATTATTTTCTCAACATAAATTTGCCAGGAGTTTTTTTTGAACTTTTATTACATGTTGGAACAGTGTTATCGATATTTGTTCTATTTTATAAAAG
>JBAZDD010000207.1:0-4426 GCA_041654635.1 Candidatus Muiribacteriota bacterium | reverse complement strand
TAGTGCTTGACGCATGTCTTTTAGGAAAACATGCTCAGATTTTAAAAGATGCATTTAATGCAAAGATGATAATAGCTTTTAAAGAACCAATTAATGAGCACTGGACAAGTTCTTTTTTTGGAACAGTATTTAGAAATATTAGAACCTACATAGATAACAATAAAATTACAATGGAAGATATACCGGTTTTAAAATTATATGAATTAATTAAAAATCCGGGGAAATTAAATGAATCATTGTTACCTCATGAAAAAAAATATGAATTATATCATACTATTGTCGGTGCTAATTATCAAAATGTATTAGTTGTTGAATAATAATAGAGGAGAATTTTAATGAGAAAAATAATATTGTTGCTAATTATTTTAAAAATAAATTTATTTGCTAATTTTTATGATATTAAAACAGAAAAATATGGTTCTTTAAAAATTTTAATACCAATTTCTTATAAAAGTATAATAGATGAAAATAATTATAATATTGTGGAATATGTTGAAAAATTTTTCGACATATATAAAACATTACAAAGTTCGGAAAATTCATTATTTGAATATGATGAAATCAGATTAAATTATTCAGATAGTGAATGTTTTTTTTCTTATGATTTTAAGTTAAAAATATATAATCAAGAAACAATAAGTCTGGTATTGATAAATAAACAAGATTTAGTTTTAGCTATAAAATTCTATACAAAAAATGGGGAAATTGAACATATTTTTTTGGAAAATTCTATCAATAATGAAAAAATATTATCATCAAAACAATTATTAAATAAAGCTTTGTATTATAAAAATATTTTATGTAATGATTTTGAAAACAAATACAAATTAACAGAAATAAATAGACGTTCAAAAGATAAAATATATTTTTACTTTTACGAAATAATTAATAATTATTTAACAACAAACGAAACTATTATTGAATTAAATCTTGATGGGACATTAAATGAATTTAGCAGTAAAAAATATGAATTGTTTGAAAATGAAAATTTAAAAAAGCTAATTACAAAAGAGAAAGCTTATGAAATTGCTGAAGCTTTTTTGAGAGAAAAAGCAGTTGAATGGGAAAAAATATCTGCTGAAGATATTAAAAAATTAATAATAACACCACCGCCAAAAACACTAAAGCTTAAATATCAAGACAGACCAGTAAATACACCTCATTCAGTATTTGATGGTATGCACTCAAATAGACCAATGTATGTTTTTCCGAATTATTATTATATAAAAAATCCATATTCAATACCTGAAGATAGTATTTTAATAAAATTTGAAAATGTATTTCCAAGTATGTTTGAAATAAATTGGATAATGAAGCTTAGATTAGCTTATCCAGTATTATTAGTTGGAAATATGCCAATAAATATATTTTTTATAACAAAAAGTAATATGACAGGATTTTACATTGATGCTGAAACCGGGGAGGTCATTGGTGGATGGTAGATGTTGTTATCAAAGAAGAAATGATATGACCCCGTTTTTTGAACCGTTAAAAATGTGAACTTTTCAAAAATAAAAATACCAATTTACAAATTCGATTGAGAATTGCTGATAAAAAATTAAAACTCTTGAAAAAAAAAATACCCTCTGTTATTATGAAGCTGAAAATAAGAATGTGCGTATAATATCGCTGATATGGTGCGAAAGTCTCTACCGGAAAACCGTAAATTTTCCGACTACGAACATTCATTTGGTATTTTATTTTTTATAAAAACCGGTGAATGTTCACCGGTTTTTTGTATTTAAGGAGGAAAAAGAATGATTGATAGATACGAGACTGAAGAGATTAGAAAAATCTGGTCTGAACAAGGTAAATTCAGTGCCTATACCGAAATTGAAATTCTTGCATGTGAAGCATGGAATAAACTTGATAAAATTCCTGATTCTGACCTTGAAAATATAAAATCAAAAGCAGCATTTCAGGTTGAAAGAATTGAAGAAATTGAAAAAATAACTAATCATGATTTAATTGCTTATGTTGAAAATCTTGCTGAAAACATAGGTCCCTCAGGAAGATTTGTTCACATGGGGCTTACTTCTTCTGATATTGTTGATACTGCTTTGACTCTTAGAATTGTAAGGTCAATCAAATTTATTGAAGAAGAACTTGAAAACCTGATTAATATTTTAAAAAATAAAGTTGATAAATATAAAAATACAGTGTGTCTTGGAAGAACTCATGGTGTGGCAGCAGAACCAACAACTTTCGGGGTAAAACTTGCTGTTTTTTATACAGAAATGAAAAGAAATCTTGAAAGACTAAGAATTTCCAGAGAAAATATAAGAGTAGGCAAACTTTCAGGTGCGGTAGGGACTTATTCAAACATAGAGCCTTTTGTTGAAAAATATGTTTTAAATTCACTTAATCTTGAAGTAGCACCAGTTTCGGGGCAGGTTATTCAGCGAGATAGAATTGCGGAAGTGTTCTGGGTACTTGCAGCAATTGGTGCCGGAATGGAAAAAATCGCTCTTGAAATAAGACATCTTCAGAGAACAGAAGTCAGAGAAGCTCAGGAAGGTTTTACAAAAGGTCAGAAAGGTTCATCTGCTATGCCTCACAAAAAAAATCCTATTATTTCTGAAAGAATTTGTGGAATGGCTAGAATTTTGAGAGCAAATCTAATGGCTTCAATGGAAAATATTGCTTTATGGCATGAAAGAGATATTTCTCATTCTTCAGTTGAAAGAGTGCTTGTTCCTGATTCTTTTCATCTTACACATTACATGCTTAAAAAAACATGCTGGCTTGTTGAAAATCTAATTGTTAATGAAAAGAAAATGCTTGAAAATATTGAAAATTTGAATGGATTGATTTTTTCACAAAAAGCATTATTGGCTTTATGTAATAAAGGATTGTCAAGAAAAGAATCATACGAGATAATTCAGAAAATGGCAATGAAATCATGGGAAGATAATTCCAGTTTAAAAGATAATCTTAAAAATAATGATGAAGTAAAAAAATATTTGTCAATTGAAGAACTTGAAAAAATATTTGATATTAACAGTTATCTTGAACATATAGATTATATTTATGAAAAAATAAATCTGTAATCGATTAATATGGAGGTAAAATGGAGTTAGAACGAATTTATGAAGGCAAGGCTAAAACTCTTTTTAAAGGACCTGAAGAAAATGAAGTTTTTATTTTCTTCAAAGACGATACAACCGCTTTTGATGGAAAGAAAAAAGAAGTTTTGAAAGAAAAAGGTGAAATCAATCTTCAGATTACAAGATATATTTTCAGATATCTCGAAAAAAACGGAATACCTACTCATTATCTTAAACCAGTTGATGAAAGAACAATACTGGCAAAAAAAGTAAAAATTCTTCCTGTCGAATTTATTATAAGAAATGTTGCAGCAGGTGGATTGACAAAAAGACTTGGAATTCCTGAAGGAACAAAACTTCCGAATATAATACTGGAATATTGCTATAAAAGTGATGAATATGGTGATCCTATGATAAATGCTTATCATGTTCAGGCTATGGGGCTTGCTTCTGATAAAGACCTTGCTTTAGCTTCTGAATATTCTTTCAGAATAAACCATCTTTTAAAGGAATTGTTTGATAAAGTTGGAATTGAGCTTGTTGATTTCAAGGTTGAATTTGGAATTGACTGCGAAGGAAAACTCGTTCTTGCTGATGAAATATCTCCTGATTCATGCAGATTATGGGATAAAAAAACCAGTGATAAAATGGATAAAGATGTTTTCAGAAGAGATTTAGGTGATATGGTTTCAAAATATAAAGAAGTTCTTAAAAGATTACAGGAGGAGCTGAATGATTAATGCCAGAATTTTGATTACACCTAAACCGGGAATTTTAGACCCACAGGGAAAAGCTATTAAACTTGGACTTCATAATCTAAATCACAATGAAGTTGAAAGTGTGGTAACAGGAAAAATTATGGATATTAAAATCAAACACAGCAATTTAAAACAGGCTGAAAGTCAGATTAAAGACATGTGCGACAGACTTCTTGCAAATCCTCACATGGAAAATTATAAAATCCTCGAAATCAAGGAGGGATGATGAAAGCCTGTATAGTAAGGTTTGCCGGCTCTAACTGTGATATGGATGCATATCATGTTTTAAAAAATATTTTTAAGTTTGAAACAGATATAATATGGCATAAAGAAAGATTTGATAAAAAATATGATGTTGTAATACTGCCAGGTGGATTTTCTTATGGTGATTATCTTCGTCCAGGAGCTATTGCAAAATTTTCTGCTGTAATGAATGATGTAAAAAAACATGCCGATGATGGCAGGTTAACTATTGGAATCTGTAATGGTTTTCAAATACTCTGCGAAAGTGACCTGCTTCCCGGGGTGCTTCTTCGTAACAAATTTATGAAATTTATCTGCAAAGATGTATTTTTAAAAGTAAATAATTCAAAAATTATTGAAAAAATGAATGAAAAATCT
>JBAZDD010000206.1:0-4436 GCA_041654635.1 Candidatus Muiribacteriota bacterium | reverse complement strand
CTCCACCGTATTTTTTATGAAACCCTTTTGATAAAATTTTTCCATTTTTTTCAATAATACAAGCAACCATAGGATTGGGACTGACCTTACCCTCTCCTTTTTGAGCTAATTTAATTAAATTTTTAAAAATATTATTCTGCATTTTTAAAATAATCTGACAGAACTTCAGCAATTGTATTTAATTCTATTGGTTTTGTGAGATAAGAATTCATTCCAGCTTCAAAACATTTTTCTTTTTCTTCAACTGTAGAAGCCGCGGTAAGAGCAATTATAAAAACATTTTTCCCCTGCGGGCTTTTTCTGATTTTAACTGTAGCTTCTCTTCCGTCAAGCTTAGGCATTAAAACATCCATCAGTATTATATCAGGTTTTTCTTCATTAAATTTTTTAACAGTTTCTTCCCCGTCTGTTGCCTGAATAATTAATGCCTCAGGAAGTATTTTTTTAGTAAGAATTGAGGCAAATTTCATATTTACAAAATTATCTTCTGCTATTAGAACTTTAACTTTGTTTTCAAATCGTATTTCCTGTACTGACTCAGACTGAATATCTACATGTTCTTTCATAAAATAATTAAAGTCAAGTTCAAAACTGAAAACAGAACCTTTATTTTCGATAGATTCCACTTTGAATTTCCCGCCCATTTTTTCAAGCAGAGAGTTTGAAATAGATAATCCAAGCCCTGTTCCACCAAATTCTCTTGTAGTTGATGAATCTGCCTGGGTAAATGCTTCAAATATTTTCTTTATTTTTTTGTCTGGAATTCCAACCCCTGTGTCTTTTACTTCAAAATAAATTTTTGCAATTTTATCTGTTTTAACTCTCAACTCAACTTTTAAATCAACACCACCCTGCTTTGTAAATTTTATAGCATTTGAAAGTAGATTAGTTACAATCTGACTGAGCCTTACAGAATCACCTTCCACTGTTTCTGGAATATTTTCATCATAAGAAAAATTTAAAGCTATACCTTTATTTTCTGCAAGCACTCTACAGATACTTACTGTGTTATTCATTACTTTTTTAAGTTCAAATTTATAATTTTCAAGCTCAAGTTTTCCTGCTTCAATTTTTGAAAAATCAAGAATTTCGTTTATTATTCTCAAAAGAGCTTTACCTGAAATTTCAATATTATTAATATATTCTTTCTGAACAGAATCAAGCTGGGTTGATTCAAGTATTTCTGAAAAACCAAGAATTCCATTGAGTGGGGTTCTAATTTCATGACTCATCATGGCTACAAATTCACTTTTAGCTTTACTGGCTTTTTCAGCAGTTTCTGCCATTTTATTTGAATATTCGACCATCTCACCAAGCTGATGGTTTATTTCATTCATTTCTTCAGATTTTGTTTGTAAAATTTCTCGCTCTCTAACATTTTTACACACAAGAATCATAAAAATAAGCATTATCGAAAGAATAAAAAGTGTGATTCCAAAAGGGATTAAAAAAGCAATAAAAGCATTAATTTTCCAGTTATCAGCATTTTTATCTACCCCAACAACATATCTGGGGTCAAGTTCTAATGGAACAAAAGCACTTATCCAGGTTCCCCAGCGGTCAGTATAAGGACCAACTATCTGACACTCTGTATTATCAAAAACATTATATAATTCTTCAGGAGCTTCTTCAAAAATCTGCCCAGGTGGAGAATGGTCAATTGAATCAGCAGATTCGGATTCAACAAGAAAAAAAATCTCATTTTTATTATTTTTTTTCATCACATAAATAAATCTGTATTTAGGTGCAACTTTTACAACATATTCAAGATGAGAATGAATTATTTGAAAATTGATATTCTCATAATCTGTTTTATCACCTTTTAATGAATTGATTCTTTCTACATCAACTATACCAGCTATTATTCTTGCTTCTTTAAGAAGTTCATCAACCATTTCCTTTTTATTCAATTTAAAATTACGGAAACTTAAAATAAGCCCGGAAATAAAAACAAGAATTAAAGCAATTTTAAAATATTTTTTATACATTAAATATCTACACTCTCTTCAATATCGCTATCGTAAACACTCATAAAAATCCTCTCAGCTCCGATAGTACCTATAAGAGTTACATTGTCTTCAGTTTTATATTCAAAACTGCCACCAATATAAGTTTTTCCCGCAAGTTTATTTGGACCTGATTCTTCCAGATGAGTTTGGAGTTTCAGGTTAACAAATTCACTTTCTAATAATAATATATTATTATTTATTTTACAATTAAAAGTTTCTTCTGACAATAATATAAAAGGACTATCTGGAATTAATCTTATATGACCATAAGTTGCAGACTGTTCTCTGATTTCAAGAATAATTTCAATATTAGATTTAAAATGAGGCGAATAAAAATTATCATTATCATTTATAATCTCTGTAATTCTCAATCCACCCTGCCATGTACCCTGAAACATATCAGCTGGCTTAAAATTTACCACTGTAAAATGCCAGATTAAAAAAATTGCAATTAAACCTGCAAAAAAGGATAATAGCATTAATTTTTTTGTCATATTTTAGTCCCACATTTTGTACAGAATTTATGGTCAAATTCAATTTTATTTCCACATTCTTTACAGAATTTTTTTAAATTTTCAGGTAAAACTGGGCTTGAAGGAATCTGGATTTCTGTTACATAACTTGAAACAGTGTCAGATGTTTTTTTATTCTCATGATTTTCTTCTGGTGGAGTTTTTTCTATCCATTCATTATTTTTTCTGTCATAAAAAAGCCAGTTTTCGTATTCTTCGTCAATTTTCCAGAAATTTCCTTCTTTATCCTCAACTTCAAGCTCCATATCCACTTTATCTATAAGTTCATCAAGAGTTAAAGCACCATCTAAATATAATTTTTTATATATTTCAAACTGTTTTCTTGCCTGTTTAAAATCCATATAAACTCCTTTGATTCGCTACTGCTATCTACCAAACTACCGTTTCTTATTTCACTGCTTTATTCATTTCTGCAAAAAAGTTACCTACATACTGAACATAATCTTTTGTTGATTTAAACCCGTGTTTTTTTACAAGACTGTCAACTGCTTCTGTTGATATTTCATTTTTAGTGGCTTTTTCAATTGCTTTAGATATTTCTTTTATCGCTGGTGGTTCTTTGAACTTTTCACCCTGCATTATCAATGTGTCTTTAAGATTTGTATATCCACCTTTTATAAATTTTACATGCTGTCTGTGACCTTCAATAATATTACCTATTTTTTCTGAATCAGTTTTAGCTGTTTTCTCATACCAGTGATATGCTTTATAAGCCTGGGCATCTCCTACCTGCTGGGCGTTTTCATATTTAACAAAGAATTTCTCTTTTCCAAGTGCTTTACCAAGGTCTTCATTTTTAAAAGTTTTGATAAGGTTTCCATCATTATCTCGGGTGAATTTTGCAACTCTGTTACCAATTGCTTCGTGGTCTTTGCTGTCTATTCCATAAAAATCATAATCTTTCATCACTTCTTCAGGTGTATATCTTTTGCTGAGTTTCATCTCTCTTCCGTAAGCTTCACCATAAAGATTATCAAGCTCTTTTTTGGAAAGTTCAACTTTTTTTCCATTTACAACTATTTCACCTGCAATATCTCTATCTGAAGAAACTTTAACTTTTCCACCTTTGACAACATTTGATTCGTTGGTGATTTTAATATCTTTAGATTTTATTTCTATTCCTTTTTCTTTGTATTGCTGAATTATTTTCTTTTTCACTCTCTGATCTGCTGCACTGTGAAGTTTGTTTATTTCGGTTTTATAAATCATTTTTGCCTGTTCACTTCCTGAAATGTTCAGCTCATTTAATGCCAGTTTGTTTTTATTTTGTATTTCAAGCATTAATTTTTTAATTTCTTTTCTATCACCTTTTTCAACTGCTTTCTCAAACTCAGATATTTTATTTTTAGCCTCAATTTTTACTTTTGTTTCAATATCGATTTCTTTTTTTGTATCTATTCCACCAGTTTTTTTACTTTCAGCAGATATTTCTTTATCATTTTTACTTATATCTGATTTTTTCTGAAGTTTAGACTGTATTTTTTTCATTGTGTATTTCATTGCAGCTGTCTGAACCGTACTTTTTCCAGCTTTAATAACAGCAGAATGAAAATCCATTTTATGTATTATTACATTTGTATATGTGTGATAACAGAAATATGCTGTCCAGGCAAGAGCTTTTGCCCGAGGATTTTTACTCATTAACTCTGCAATTTTATCTGGGTCAAATACTGAGCCTAATCCAATCTGACAGATTTCTTTAATGTGTTCCCACAGACATTCATCAACCCAGTCATCAAAACTTTTACCTTCCATCAAGGCTTTTATTAATGATGACAGAATATTATAAAGCTCACCTGTTGCCATGAGTCCATAAACACTCATCTGATATTTCATTGTGACCACTGTTGTTGCTATGTTACCTGCCCAGTTGGCAACATTAAGCATATTTTCA
>JBAZDD010000205.1:0-4439 GCA_041654635.1 Candidatus Muiribacteriota bacterium | reverse complement strand
CGCGTTTTAATAATAATCGACTTTACAATAACCGGCCATTCTGATAATATTTGTTAAACAATTTAATTTGAGTTTACGATATAACTTTACAACAGGCATTTAAAATGAATAGAATTCTAAAATTTCTTATAAGATTTGGATTACTCATAGTAATAATATCTATAATCGCCGGCAGTGTGGGTGCTGGTATTTTATATGCTTTTTACCGGCAACTTCCATACATAAGTCTTGAATCTTATAGACAGTCAGTTAATTCAAGAATTGTTGATGAAGAGGGAAGACTAATTCTTGAACTTTTCAAAGACGAAAATCGTACAAGACGTGTTAAACTCATAGAAGTATCAAAATATGTTACAGATGCAATTATATCTATTGAAGACAGAAGATTTTACAATCATTATGGCGTTGATTTTGTCAGAATTTTAAAATCACTTTATGTTGATATCAAAGAGAGAAGAAAAGCTCAGGGAGCATCAACAATTACTCAACAGCTTGCAAGAAACGCTTTCCTCACTCTTGAAAAAAAATGGTCAAGAAAAATCAAAGAAACAATGCTTGCTTTTAAACTTGAACATCAGTTCACCAAACAGGAAATACTGGAGTTATATATAAATGAGGTGCCCTTTGGAGAAGGTTCTTATGGTATTGAATCGGCCAGTCAGATTTTTTTTGGAAAAAGCTCTTCAGAACTGGTGTTGCATGAAGCAGCATTACTTGCAGGCGCAATTAATGCACCGACAGCCTATTCTCCTTTCAGAAATTATGACCGTTCAATAACAAGAAGAAATATTGTTTTAAGAGCAATGTTAGACAATAAAGTAATTACTGAAGAGCAGTTTAATCAAGCCAGAGAATCAGTTCCTGAACTTGTTGGAAGAAAGCGTAAATTATGTGCAGCACCATATTATATTTATTCTTCACTTTTACCTGAACTTAGAGAAAAATATGGTGAAAGCATTGTTATGTCTGGTGGTTTAACTATTCAGACAACAATAAATAAAGATATTCAGCAGATTGCAGAAGAAGAATTTGCCAAAGCTGAAATTTTTGAAAGACATCCTGAACTGAATGGCGCAGTTATTGTACTTGAAGTTAAAACCGGGAAAATGCTTGCAATAGTTGGTGGGAAAAAATTTGAAGAAAATGACCAGTACAATCGTGCTTTTAATGCTTTAAGACAACCTGGTTCAATGATAAAACCGATTATTTATCTTGCGGCTTTTGATAACGGAATACCTCCAAATAAAATCTTTTCTGATGTTCCAAGAGAATATTTTGACCCATGGACTCAGACTATCTGGCAACCTAAAAATTACGAAGGAAGATATCACGGTCCAGTTATTCTTCGTATGGCTCTGGAAAATTCTTATAATATTGTAGCTATTGAACTTCTGAAAGAAGTTGGAATAAGAAATGTAATTGAGTATGCGAGGAAAGGTGGAATCAATTCAAGAATGAGAGAAACACTTTCTTTTGCACTTGGAACATACGAAGCAACTCCGGTAGAGGTTGCTCAGGTTTTTTCAACTTTTGCAAATTCTGGTGTTAAAGTGGATATGTCACATATAATTAAAATTACTGATCACAATGGTATTGATATTGAAAATAATCAATATTCAGCTTCAAGAGTGTTTCCGGCAACTTCAACTGCAATATTGAATGATTGTCTTGAAGGCGTCGTCAGATCTGGTTCTGGAACCAGAGGTAGAATACCTGGATATACAATAGCTGGAAAAACTGGAACTACTGATGAGTTTTCGAATGCATGGTTTTGTGGATACACTCCTAATTTGCTTGTTGTAAGTTATTTTGGATATGATTATCCAAGACACATTGAAGATCATGCTTCGGGTGGAAGAATTGCAGCACCAGTTGTTAAAAACATCATGGAAAGAATTTTTAAAAAGTTTCCTGAAAGATTTCCGCCAGAAAAATTTATTGAACCTGAAAATATGGTTAAAGTTAATATATGCAGAGAATCTGGGTTGACAGCAACTGACCAGTGTCAGTTTAAGATAGAGCAGATTTTTCATGCTGGAACTGAACCTAAGATGAATTGTAATTTCCATGACCCATTTGGATTTGATATGAGTGAAAGTGGAAATTTAGATATGAATCAACTGAAGGATTTTTTTACAATACAGGAAAAAAATACCATGCTTTCACCTTTTCCTGAATCTTATAATAGAAATACAAACTCAGAAGTTCCAGTTAAAAATCAAACTCCTACAAGCCTTGATAAGCTTAAGAACGAGTTGAAATTTTTTGAAACAACCGATTAATAAAAAACAAAAACAGCTGAAAATCGTTTTTAATCCCTGAATTTTCCTCTAATTGCTTTTATTACATCGTATATTTCAAAAAATCTGTCAATAAGTTCAGGGTCAAAATGAGATCCACCCTGTTCTTTAATATGATTTAAAACTTCATCTTCGTCCCAGGCATCTTTATATACACGTCTTGAAATCAGAGCATCATAAACATCAGCTATTGCACATATTCTGCCAAGTATGGGAATTTCTTCACCTTTATAACCATTGCCCAGATTAATATCTGTAATATCTGTTGTGTAAAGGTTTTCAAGTTTTCCAGGATAGCCTGTGCCATCCCATTTTTCGTGATGACTGAGTGCAATTTCGCCAGAAATTCTATCCATTTCAGAGCGAGGGTCTTGAAATAATCTTGCGCCGTAAATTGTGTGATATTTCATTATTTCAAACTCATCCTGAGTAAGTTTTGCAGGTTTTTTCAAAATAAGATCAGAAATAGCAACTTTACCAACATCATGAAGCATTGAAGCAAGTCTTATTAAGTCTTTTTTTTCTAATATTTCATCATTATTAAGACCTTTATGTTTAGCCCATGCCCCATATAACTCAGCCGAATAAGCTCCAACTCTGTTAACATGAGCACCAGTTTCTTTAGGGTCTCTTAACTGAGACATTTTAAGCATTCTTAATATTAATTCTCTGGTCAGAAGTGCTCTTTCAATAGCAACAGCAGCATTTGAAGCAAAATATTCTACATAAAGTTTATGACTTTCAGTAAAAGTAACTGGTTTTTTATCAAAATCAAGAGCGTTTATTATCTGTAATACACCAATTATTTTGCCCATGCTTGTTTTAAGTGGAGTTGTCATTATGGAAACAGTTTTATAATTTGCAGATTTATCAAAAGATTTGTCAAATCCGAAAGGGAGATTAGCCGGAAGGTTATAAGCATCATCAATCATAAGGGTTTTACCAGTTGAAGCGACATATCCAGCTATAGATTTTTCATTAATATCCATTTTTTTATCGGAATAAAAATATTTGGAAACACTTGAAGACTTGAATAAAGTATCATTTTGAACATAAGTAAATTTCAGTTTATCATCTTCAACAAGATAAATAGAACCTGCATCGGCATGAGTAAGCATTCTTGCTTCAAAAAGAATTTTTTCAAGCAAGGTATCAAGGTCTTTAATCTGACCAAGCTCTTCAACAGTAACAAGAATTTTTCGGATTACTTCTAATTCTCTGGACACAATTAATCATCTCACTTTCATATAGTATATGTATCATCCTGTTTAACAGGGAAGAATGTTTCTTTAAAATCTGAGTGACAGTTTGCTGATTCAACACATAAATTAAATAATTTTCTCACCTCATCATCATTTCTTGATTGATTATGATGAAACAACCCTGTTTGTTTTACTTTACCTTTGACTGCGAGTTCAACCACTTTGTCATAAGTAGAATGTCCCCACATTTTCACTTTATTGTATTCCTGGGGTAAAAATTCAGCATCATGAATTAAAAGGTCAGAATTTTTTACAAAATCCACATAATTTTCAAACGAATATTCATTGTTATGCATGTAATTCAATTCATTATCAGTAAGAAAAACAAAACTTTTGTCATTTTCTGTAAATTTATAACCGTATCCACCGTTAGGATGGCTTAAAGGTATTGAAGAAATATTTAAAGAACCAATTTTAAACTCTTTTTTTTCCAGTTTTTCAATTTTAATATCAGCACCATTAATGGTTTCAAGTGTGATAGGAAAGGCAGGTGGTTCAATTATTTTTGCAAAAATTTCTTTTGGATGACTGGTGTAATATCCAGGTGCAATTATTCTTATTTTATTATTTTTTATAAAAAGAGGTTTGAAAAATGGTAAACCCATAACATGGTCAAAATGATAATGAGTGAATAAAATTGTAATGTTATGTATTTTTTTTTCTAAATACTGTTCGCCAATTGTTTTTATGCCTGTTCCACCATCAATTATAACTCTGTCACCATTTTCAGACACAACTTCAATACAAGTAGTATTACCACCAAATTCAAGAAATTGTTTTCCTGAAACAGGTATTGAACCTCTCGCTCCAAAACAGTTAATAATCATATTTTGTCTATTCTGCCCAGTGATATAATTTTGCTTCTTTAGCTTCTTTT
>JBAZDD010000204.1:0-4456 GCA_041654635.1 Candidatus Muiribacteriota bacterium | reverse complement strand
GAGTACGGCATGATGACCGCGACTGATAACTATTTCAATAAGTCTTTCTATGGTTTTTTTATCAAGTTTGTTTTCAAGTTCATTAACTGTAAGTTCTGAATAACAAAGTCTTGCTGCCATGGCGATTTTTTTTTCAGGTTCAGGGGTGCATTGAAGTAATTTTACATTTAACATTTAGTGTACCTCATATTATTTTTTTAAATAATAAATTTTTTTCTATTTTTTTTCAATGGTCAGGCGGTATGAAATTCATTATTATTTAAAAAAAATCATATCTAAATAGTTTCAGATGGTTTCAAAATAGTATAAAAAACTTTTAGAAGCCTTACCAATAAACGAAATATTAATTTTTAAAATTAAAGAATGGTTTTTATATGATTTGTTTATAACTTTTTGATAAAGTTTTATAATTCTGTCGATAATTATCTATATGAAAAAGCTTTATTTTTTATTTTTATTTTTTATTTATTTCCTATCTATTTCAATATATCCGTCCGATACTAATTATTCAAATTATTTACTTAGACCTGTTCCGACAGAAAACTCAGTATATGAAATTTTAGATTATTTTATTATTTTAAATAATGCTCCAGCCAGAAATGATTATAAAAGAAATCAGCTATTAACGCGCTATAAAGTCGCAATTTTGATTGTTGAAATAATAAATAATCTTGAAAAACAACAAAAAATTTTTGACTTGAATATGGTTGAAAATCTTGAAAATTCATTAAGTAATTTTATGTATGATATTTCTTTTATATATGGTAAAAGTTTTCTAAGTGAACTTAATTCTAAAATTGAAAATTATCGTTTAAGAGCGGGTTATGTAAAGAAAATTATAATCAATCAACCTCGTGAAAAACTTGTATATTATACACCTAAAAAAACTATAACCTCCGGTAAAGCTGGAACTTTTTATTCTTATACTTATGGTTTGAACCATCATATGGCTTATATTTCAAAAAATCGAGTTTCTAAAAATTATGGAGAATTTAAAATAAAAATGGATTTTGACTTATCAAATTATAAATTAGAAAATTCCCTTTTTCAGACAACTGATTATCTAATAATAAATAATAAATTGCATCTTCCATCAACAGAGCGGTTCAAAAAATATTTTCATTATAATTTCATACATAATGATAAAGATAACACTCTCTCCCGCTCTATTTTAAAAGCTGATACAGAAAGATATTTTAAATCTGGAAATTATAATCTGTTAATAAACAGTGGTTTTTTCATGAATGAAAACTCAGATTCAGATTTGTTTTTTTCTTCTAAATTTTCTAATAATTTTTACAGATTTCACTTATGGGAAAATAATACTGGGTTACTTGATTATAATTTTTTTTATGAATTAGTGAATTATTCTAAAGACAAATTCAATAATTTTGGTAATCAAAAAAATATTTTTGGGTTCGATTTTTCAAAAAAAATTATTGGAAAATTTATTAATAATTCAAAATTAGATTTTTCATACAATATTAACGAGATAAAAAATCGTAAAGATATGCGAAAAAGTGGAAAATTTAGTGGGTATTCATTTAATTACACCTATCCACAAATAAATGGTAATATCAAAATAAGTTATGAACTTTCCCAGATTAAACTGGATAGACAGGATAAAGATTTTTTCAATTGTGACTTTAAAATCGTTTCAATAAAAAAAAACTGGTATGACTTTTTTAATTCAGATTTTCGAATAGGTTATCAGAGTGAAGTTTTTGATGCACATGATAATGTTATTGACGGTTTTAATGTTGAAAATCATGATTATACACGGAAATATTTTTCTTTTGATTATATAAAACATTTTGATTTTAATAATTCACTTGATATTTCGATTAATTATGGAAAAAAAAGATTTGCTCAAAGTATAACTGGTTTTGAAAATTTTAATTTTGTGTCAAGAATTGTAGATTTTCGTTCTGGCAATTATGTTTTAGAGTATTCTGTTTATGATATAAAACACAGAGAATTTGGTTTAAAGAATTCAAAAATATTAAGTCTGGGGTTATTTTATGCGTTTTACTGGTAAAAAAATATTATTCTTTTTATTTATATTTTTATCATTCAATACTATGGCAAACAATGATTATTGGAACTTACGTTTAAAATATGAAAAATATGAAAATTTTATAAATCAGAATAAAAAATATTCACTTCCTGAAGTAAGGCGTATAGAATTTTATTTAAGACATACTGAAAGATTTTTTAAATCTGGAAATAATGAACGTGTTAGACTTTATCTTGATAAAACCGAATTTCTATATGATAAAGCTTTATTTAAAATTGAAATAATTGAAAAAGAAAAGGAAAAAATTTTAAAAGTTTTCAATAATTATTCTTATACGCTGTCAGAAAACATGGAATATTTAGAACTTTCAGGAGATCTTACCAGTTTTCAGGATGATTACACCAATATTAAAAATTATTTAAATAATTATGAACTCACAAAAGCTGGAAAACTTCTTGATAAGTCTTATACAGAGCTTAAAAAAGTCATAGGTAAGAAAATATCTTAATATTTAGAATTACTGATTAAAATTGCTGGTTATTGGTAAAAAAATCTTTAAATATAATTCTTGTAAAAGGTTACTGGTTTTTGTATTATTATTCTTATAATAATAAATTAAAACTAAGGTCTAAAAAATCAGGTCAAAAAGTAAAAATTCTTTTTTTATCTAAAAAAATATAGAGGGGTGGGTATTTTGGAAAAAACTTTTTATGTTTCTAATATGGGTGAAGCAATAAAACTTATTCGTAAAGAAATGGGACCAGATGCTTTTATTATTGACACCAAAGTGATTGATGAAAAAAATGACATGTTGCAATATTTTGGTGGAAAAAGGCTGAAAGTGATTGCTAAAAAAGATGAAACAACTGATAAAGAAAAACTTAATGAAAAAGCTATAGATGTTAACAAAATTTTACAGCTTGCTTCTAAAAACAACCCATACAATATAATGAAGTCACCTGTTGCAAACTCTGATAACAATAATAATATTGAATCAAAAGATATGACATGTCTTGAAAAACAGGTTATTGAGCTTAAAAGCATGGTAGAGGCTGTTACTACTGCACTTTTTAATAAGGAAAACTCAGATTCTTCTAACTTGAATTGCAGAGAGTGCTCTTATTATCAAAAGCTTGTTGATAATGATATTGATGAAAAACTCGCTTTAAAATTATCATCAGCTTTTAACGACTGTCTTCCTGGTGAAACTTTTGAAAGTTTTATGAAATCTAATATTGAAAAATGTCTTAATTTTGAAGAATTTGATAAATCAAATAAAATTTACTTTTTTATTGGCACTCCAGGCGCTGGAAAAACGACTTCAATAATTAAACTTGCAATTAATCTAAAATTAAAAAATAATGCAAAGTTACTTATTATTACAACAGATATATATAAAGAAGCTGGGTTTCATCAGATTGACAATCAATGTTCAATGGTTGAGATAACAACATTGAAAGCAGGAAATCAGAATCAGCTTTTAAATATTTTAACTGAAAAATATGGAGATTTTGACTATATTTTTATTGATACACCAGGTCTTGAAAATGATTGTGTGAATTTTTTTCAACATATTCCTAAATCAATTCAATATAAAAAAATTCTTGTATTAAATGCTAACAGTCGCTATCGTGAACAGATTAAGAAAATTGAAATTTTCAATAATACCGGTTTTGATAATCTCATTTTTACCAAAACAGATGAAACTCACAGTCTTGGTAATGTTTATAATATTATTTCAAAATTTCCTGATAAAAAAATAACTGCATTAATGAATGGTCAGGCAATTCCAACTGATGTTATAACTGATAAAAATCAATCTATTGATTATTTTTATCAAAAAGTTTGTTGTTAAGCAGCAATTCTCAATTTAACTGAAAATCCTTTAGGGGTCTGGCCTTCCAACTTTATTAAATCGTAAAGTTTGACGGCACAAACCCCGTCCAGATAAGCAAATTTTAGAAATTATGTGTCATTGTTATTCTTAAAGTATCCTGCTGATAAGGTATGCTTGGTAGAATAGGATTAATATCAGCTGAACCAAAACCTTTTGCATTTGCATTATTTTCTACATCAACATATTTGTATTCAACAGACAAAGTATATCCACCAGGCAGTACTTTATCAAAATCAATTGAATAAACCATTCTGTCATCTGCTTTCCATCCAGCAGCAAGAGTGGTATTGTCTTTTATGTATTCCACACTGTAAGATAAAGTTGTTGAAGGATCAACATAATTTTCAAATCTTAAGAAAATTGAATCAAATCCACTAGTATTAATTAGATTAAAGCCGTAACCCTGATCATCATAATCCGGTAAAGTTAAAGTAGCATCATTTTTCAATGCTTTAAAATAATCATCAAAATGAGTGTAAATTACTCTCATATCAGTTTTTGGTGACATTGTTTTTACCATACCAAGCTGATATGCAAGTTGA
>JBAZDD010000203.1:0-4503 GCA_041654635.1 Candidatus Muiribacteriota bacterium | reverse complement strand
AGCTTCCACAACCAACACACATAGGTTCATCAATAACTGGTCTTGGCATTTATCCTCCGATAAATTTTATTTATTTTTTAATTCTTCAATATATTTTTCAACTGAAAATGAAGCCACTGCACCATCACCAACTGCTGTAGCAACCTGTCTGAGCATTTTTTCTCTTATATCACCGGCAGCGTAAACACCAGGTATATTGGTCTCTAATGTTTCTGAATCAGCTATTATATAACCTTTTTCATTCATATCAACAACACCTTTGAAAGATTCTGAATTAGGTATATAACCTACATACATAAAAGCACCTTCAACATCAAGTGTTATTGTTTTACCAGTTACAGCGTTTTTTAATCTTATTTTTTCCAGTTTGGAATTTCCGATAAACTCGTCTGCAACAGTATCTAAAACAAAATCTATTTTTTCATTTTTTTTAGCTCTTTCGACCAATATTTTAGTAGCTCTGAACTCCTGTCTTCTATGAACTAAATAAACTTTTTTTACAAACCTGGTCAAAAATAATGCTTCTTCAATTGCAGAATTTCCACCTCCAAAAACCGCAACTTCTTTATCTCTGAAAAAAGCACCGTCACAAGTTGCGCAATATGAAATCCCCTTTCCAGTAAAATCACTTTCACCTTTAATATTTAAAGAATTTGGTCTTGCACCGGAGGCTATTATTAATGTTTTAGAGCTATATTCATCACCATTTGAAAGTTTTATTATTTTTTCATCAGTATTTTCATTATATGAAAAAGAAACAATATCTCCACTTTTAATAACTGCACCAAACTCTTCAGCCTGATTTTTAAAATTACTCATAAGAGTAAAACCATCAACAGATGGAACTCCGGGGTAATTTTCTATTGCAGCAGTACTTAATATTTGACCACCCACTGCACCCTTTTCAAGAATGAGAGTTCCAAGCATAGCACGGGAACAGTATATTCCAGCAGTAAGCCCAGCTGGTCCTCCACCAATAATTATTACATCGTACATAAAAACTCCTACTCTATAAGTGAATTAAAAATATCGACAAGTTGTTCATAACTTCTGGAACCTATTTCTTTTTTAAATTCTTCACCATTTTTAAAATA
Source organism: Candidatus Muiribacteriota bacterium (assembly GCA_041654635.1). GTDB lineage: Bacteria > Muiribacteriota > Muiribacteriia > Muiribacteriales > Muiribacteriaceae > JBAZDD01. The sequence continues at coordinate 3,409 of JBAZDD010000203.1, read as the reverse complement.
TATTACAGTTGGAATAGATTTTATTCCATAACTTCTTGCAAGATTCTGAAAGTTATCAGTATTTACTTTTACAACCTTAATATTATCTTTATATGTTTCTGCAGCTTTCTCAAGATTTGGAGAAAGTATTTTACATGGAGGGCACCAGTCTGCATAAAAATCTACAACAAGATGAGCTTCATTTTTAATAAATTCACCAAGTTCTTCATCATTTTCAATTGCATAAACAAATTTTTTCTCTGAAACTGTCGTTTCTTGAACAGCTACAGTTTTATTAACTGTTTCTTCGGCTTTAACTTCTTTCTTTTCATCACAGCCTGCAAGCATAAAACCGGCTGTTAAAAAAAGAACCAGTGTAAGGTTTTTTATGATTTTCATTCTATATCCTCCGTTCATATAATACTAAAATTATATAATATGAAAAAACAATAAGCAACAGTTAATTAAAAAGCGCGGATGAAACGGGAATGAATCGCGTATGAAACGGGGCAGAAGCGCGGATGAAACGGGAATGGATCTTAAGAGCAGTGAGAAGTGAGCCGGGGTCAAGCTCTCGATCATTCGTACATTTGTAAAAATGTCGTAATGTTGAGACTTGACCCCTAAGTGAGTAAGAAAAATCAAAAAAGTTAGAAACAACATTAAAGCAAAGAACAAAAACAATTAAAGTGAACAATAGCGGAGAATTAAAAGAATAAAACAATAATCAGATGAAGATGGAAACCTCGGCTTTAAAATTGATTAAGAAGTAACTGGAGCGGGAAAAGGGATTTGAACCCTCGACCCTCTGCTTGGCAAGCAGATGCTCTACCCCTGAGCTATTCCCGCTTTTGTTTTGAAAAAAAAGGTGGTGGTCGAGGAGAGACTTGAACTCTCACGATTTCTCACAGGATTCTAAGTCCTGCGTGTCTGCCAATTCCACCACTCGACCGTATATATATGGTAGGCCGCACTGGACTTGAACCAGTCACACCCTGCTTAAAAGGCAGGTGCTCTGCCGGATGAGCTAGCGGCCCATATATTTTGTATTAATCAGTAGCTTTGTTTGCATTTGGCGCACCCGGAAGGACTCGAACCTTCAACCTACGGATCCGAAGTCCGTTGCTCTATCCAATTGAGCCACGAGTGCCAAAGTGTGGGGTGAAAGACGGGATTTGAACCCGCGACCACTGGAACCACAATCCAGCGCTCTGCCAACTGAGCTACTTCCACCACTTATATCACAGATTTTTAATTTTGTCAAGTGGCACGCCCGCCAGGATTTGAACCTGGGACCCTCGGATTAGAAATCCGATGCTCTATCCTGCTGAGCTACGAGCGCACTTTAACAAATGATTGGAGCGGGAAATGGGGTTCGAACCCACGACCCTCAGCTTGGAAGGCTGATGCTCTACCAATTGAGCTACTCCCGCTTTAAATCATTAAAACCTATGGTCGGGGTGAAAGGACTCGAACCTTCGACTTCTTGCTCCCAAGGCAAGCGCGCTAGCCAACTGCGCCACACCCCGATATGGTAATTTATTCTAAAATATAGTTTAAAATAACGCCAGTTCGATTTAAAGATTTTATTACCGTTTTTCTCGACTTATCTTTAATTTTTATACCTTTTTCAATGTTTTTTATCGTTTTTTAAATAATTTATCCGGTATTGTTCAATTTTATTGTTTTTGTTATTTGTTTTGCTGTTGATTCTAATGTTTTTGACTTTTCTTACTCACTTCTCACTTACTCACTTCTCACTGCCCTTAAGGTTCATTCCCGTTCCACCCGCGTTTCATTCCCGTTTCACCCGCGTCCCATCCGCAGATTCTAATGTTTTTGACTTCTCTTACTCACTTCTCACTTATTCACTTCTCACTGCTCTTAAGGTTCTATTAACTCAAACCATATTTATCAAGTTTGCTTCTAAGTGTATTTCTGTTTATTCCGAGAATTTTTGCAGTTTTAAGCTGATTTTTTCCAAGCTGTCTATATATTTTTTCAAGAAAATCTTTTTCAAATTCATCAATAATTTCTGAATAAAGATTACCTTCTTCCACTTCTATTAAATCTATTTTTGAAATTTCTTCATCAACTATTATTGAAATTAAATTTTTAATATTTTCCCAAGGATTTTTAATCAGAGTTTCTTTAGCAGACATCAAGTTCTGCTGACTTTCTTTTGATAAAAGAAGATGATCCGGGAAAATAGTTCCGTCTCTTGAAATTGCAATTGCACTCTCAATTATATTTTTCAACTCTCTTACATTTCCAGGCCAGTCATAAGACTGTAATTTAATCATAGCTTCAGCAGAAACTCTGTAAATAAGATTTCCTCTCAGCGCAAAGCTCGCCAGAAAATGTTCAACAAGTGATGGAATATCCTCTTTTCTTTCTCTAAGAGGAGGAATTTTAATATTAATAACTTTTATTCTATGGTATAAATCTTCTCTGAATTTTCCATCCATTATAGCCTTTTCAAGATTTCTGTTGGTTGCCGCTATAATTCGTATATCAACAGAAATTTCCTTTGTACCACCAACTCTCACAAATCTTTTTTCTTCCATAACTCTTAAAAGTTTTGCCTGAAGTTCCGGTGACATGTCTCCAATTTCATCAAGAAAGACCGTTCCCCCATTTGCTATTTCAAATTTCCCAAGTTTTTGAATATATGCACCTGTAAAAGCACCTTTTTCATGACCAAAAAGCTCGGATTCAATTAAATTTTCATGCAAAGCCGTACAGTTTATAGCCATAAACGGTTTATCTGCTCTCAAACTGTTATAATGAACCGCACGTGCTATAACTTCTTTCCCTGCCCCGGATTCTCCGGTTACAAGAACGGTTACATCGCTTGCTGCAATTTTTCCTATCAGTTTATAAATTTCCTGCATTTCAGGAGAACGCCCGATTATAGATTCTTTTTTAAGCTCTCTTATTTTTTCTTCTGATAGTTTTTCTATATTTTTCCAGGCTTCCAGAGCTTTCTCAACAACAGAAATCATTTTATCAATATCAAAAGGTTTGAGAAGAAAATCATAAGCACCATTTTTCATAGCTTCAATCGTTGTATCCATATCTCCAAAAGCACTTATCATAATTACAAAAATATTCTGATTTTTTTCTTTTATTTTTTTAAGCACTTCAAGACCCGAAATTCCAGGCATTTTAATATCAAGAATTACAATTCTTATATCACTGTTTTCTTTAAAAATTTCTAAAGCTTTTTCACCATTTTCAGCAGTTAAAACATTATATTTTTTACTTTCAAGTGCTTTTTGTGCTGCCCATCTTAAATTTTTTTCATCATCTACAACTAAAATTTTCATTATCTAACTCCTGAAAATGGGATTTTTATAAGAATTTCAGTATATTCATTTTCCTGACTGTTTACAAATATTTCTCCATTATGCGTTTTAACAATTTTCTG
>JBAZDD010000202.1:0-4518 GCA_041654635.1 Candidatus Muiribacteriota bacterium | reverse complement strand
GCCATTGATTTATCTAAAGTAAAATTCTCTGAATTTGTCTGAGTATCAAAACGAGTTTCGTTAAACCATATTAATTTGTAACAATTTGCAAAAAATAAATTTTCAACATAGTTGAAGTCAAATATTAAAATAAAAGCAAAGATTATAACTGCATATAAAATAGTTTTTTTTAAAATCAATTTTTTAAAACATGTCATAATTATAGTTTAAATTAAAATTAACAAAAAATCAATAAAAGAAGTGACCTGAGAAAGCAAGAACTTAAAAGCAGTGAAAAGTGAGTTAGTGAGATAAAGAAGTAACAGTGAGTGAGTGAGTAAGAAAAATCAAAAACATTATAAATAAAACGCGTACTAAGTCGCAAGAGAAGCGCGGATGAAACGATAATGAATCTTAAAAGCTAAAGTACAGACCTCTTAATTTTTTTGACTGGAAAAAAGTGTGTGTTTATGTTAATATATTCTCATATTCAAATTTACAGGAGTTTTTATGAAAGCTGTTGCATTTAATGGAAGTCCAAGAAAAAACGGTAATACAGCAGGGTATATCTCTGTTTTATTAAAAGAGCTCGAAAGCAAAGGGTTTGAAACTGAAGTTGTAAATATTGCCGGTAAAGCTGTTCACGGCTGTACAGGGTGCAGAAAATGTTATGATATGCAGAATAGAAGGTGTGTATTCAATGATGATGTTATGAACAGCTGCTTTGAAAAAATGTATGAAGCTGATGTGGTAATTATTGGTTCTCCTGTTTATTTTGGTAATCTTACAACTGAAACCAAAGCTTTAATAGATCGTGGAGGAATGGTAAATAAAACTAACGGCAGTTTTTTGAAAAGAAAAGTCGGGGTTGCAGTTTCTTCAGTCCGACGTGCTGGTGGATTAACGGTTTTTAATACAATTAATAATTTCTTTTTAATCAATGGCATGATAGTGCCGGGTTCAACTTACTGGAATGTTGGTGTTGCAGGGGCTGAAGGTGATTTTGAAAACGATGCCGAAGGTCTAACCACAATGAGAAATCTTGCTGACAACATAAGCTGGATTTTAAGAAAATAATTTTTTATGGATTATTATGATTCACAGAAACTATCAGATTGATACTGGAACAATTTGCAACTTAAACTGTATTTTCTGTTATCGCGGACATATTGAGGACAGTAAAAAAAAAAATACATGCATATCTTTAGAATCCATAAAAAAAATTTTTTCAAGAAAAATATATTTTGATTCTTTAATTCTTTTTTCAAACGGTGAATTTTTTGCAAATCCTGAAAGTATGGATATTTTTGAGTATTGTCTGAAAGAAGCTTATTTTTCAGAAAACAAATCCCAGGATAAAGTAGTCTGTTTAAACACTAATGCAACTTTGCTTTCTGAAAATATTACCGACAGAATTCTTGAAATCATTGCTAAATATAAATTAAAAATAAGATTTACTTTTTCAATTAATGCTGTTAATTCTGAAAGTTACAAAAAAATATCAGGTGCGGACTTATTTGACAGAGTTGTTTCAAATGTTAAAAATTTTATGTCCAAAAGTATTGAATTCAATAGTAAAAATGGGAGTTTTATCCATTTAAGCCCTCAAATTGTAATTATAGATGAAAATTCAGAAGAATTAACAGATTTTATAGATTACTGGCAGAAGTTTTATAAAAAATATGAAATAAAACCTGATATTTGTGAGGATAAAATCGTTTTTGACAGACTTTATACAGTATCTCTGCGCGAATGTATTACAGGAAGTGCCGAAGATAGAGTTTTTTTTGAGAATGTTCTCGAGAACTTATCAGAAAAATATAAAATTGATTTTTTGAAAGTTTCAGAAAATAAGAGTAGAGAAGCAAAAAAGAATTTGTATAAAAGAAAAGTTTGCAATCAATTATTAGAGCTGAATCTTTATTCTGAAAATAAAAAAATATTATGCTGTAAAGACTATACTGGCGAATTTGCTTACCCATACACAAATGGACTTGATGAAGTGTTTAGAAATTATTATACAGGGCTTCAAATGACAGGGGATTTTGACAGAATTTCAATCTGTTCTGAATGTTATGATTATGAAGAACTCGATTTAAATGAATTAAAATCAAACATAAATGACAAGAATTTAATTAAAATGTATGAGCATAGATTAAACACAGGGCTTCCTTACGAGTTTTATTCTGTCATGACTGAAAGTGAAGAAGATATTAAAAATGCAACGAAATTTTTAGAAAATAATAATTTTTATTCCCTTTCTTCGCAAAAATTAATATCAGAAAATGTGTTTTATAATAATAAGATAGATTTTCATAAAAAGAAAGAAAACTTTTTCTGTGCTGGATGGAAAGTAAGTTTAAAATTTAAAAATGGCAAAATGTACGCAGGTTGTGAAAAAATTGATATTCCGATTGAGAATTTTAAAGAATATTCAGAAAATCTTGCGATTAATACAGAAAAAACAATTCCAAAAGTATGTCTTAACTGTGACAGAAAGTATTCTTTTAAAAAACTTCAGGACCGATTCAGAATTTTTGGCGAAAAGAGTTTTTATTCTTGCTGGACTGATTCTATAACTTTAAAAAAATCTACGAGAGAATTTGCTGATTTAATAAGAGAAAGAAATTTATTAAAAGCTTCCGAGTTTTTTAAAAGTCAGAACAATATTGATGTTTTTTTATGGATAGTTAATAATTACAGTGAACTTGTTGACTCTGATGTTGTGTTTAACCTTGTGTTTGAAAGTGACAATTATCTGTTAAAACTTTTTTACACCGAAATTGCTAACGCGAAATTTCTGGACTGCTGTAAAAATCTTATGAATACAGAATTTTATCATAATAAAAATATTGCTCGAAAAATTATTGTTACTCACTTTGAAAACATAAAAAACGCAAACACTCTTGAACTTCTTTACAGAATTCATCAGATTTTTGTGAAAAATGTGGATTATAATGGTTATGATTTTCAATCATACAGGTTTTATTTAAAAGAGCTGCTTGAAGCTTCAATTCTTGAAGTAAAAAATAATGATTTTTTTCTGAAAATTTATGAATTGTACAATAAATCAGAATTTGATTTTAATCTCTTTCCGGGTTTTTCTGAAAGTTTCAAATGTGGAATTTATAAAATTGCCGAGTGTTTGAAAATAGATGAGAATAATATTGAACATTTTAGAGATGTTTTTGAGGTGTTGGCTGATAATTCTGATTTCAAAAACACAGTTTGTGAAGCATTCAGAAAACCTTTTTTTGATTTTATTTCAAAGCTTGAAAATAAAAATAAAATGCTGGATTATTATGAGTTTTTTAAAAATTCTCATTTTGAATACGTAATTAAAGAATATATAAAAGCATTTTTAGCTTCATTGGATTTTGCAGATTTTGTAAAATTTAGAAAAGTAAGAGATTTCCAAGATGTTGTTGATATGCTTATAAAAGAAAATTTTTTGAATCAATCTGTTGATATTAATACTTTTGTTGAGCTTGAAAAATTTTATAATACATTTTCTGAGTTTATATTTAATGAAGAAAATAATCAGGTTTTTGAAAACACAGTTTTTGATAAATTCAAATTGTTAATTCAAAATCCAGCGAATTTAAGTAAAAGTATTGATTTTACAGCAAAAACAAATAATGAGAAATACATCGAGACAGTAGAATATAGAATATCAGAGTTATTAATGTCCAGACAATACTTTACATTTTTTAAAGAGATTAAAAAAATTCTCAAAAATTCAACTGACAAAAACTGGTTGTGGAAAAGAATAACTGATTTTGATTTTAATTTGTATGATTATAGATTTTTGAAATTACTTGTTGTTTTAACTACTTTAGAAACAGAATTTACAGATTTGTTAAATTACAGAATATACTCTTTTTATATGAAAAAAGAAAAATTTAAAAATGCACTGGAATATTTATTGAAAATACAGAATTATAAAAATTTCTTTGATTCAAAAAATTATAAAAAAACGCTTAAATACCTTAAAAAGGAAGCTAAATGAACAGCAGAGTTTTACAGCTTGAAACATCAAAAATATGTAATGTTAAATGCTCATTCTGCTATAAATCAGATAAAAATTATAAAAATTCAAACATAAATGAACCTTTCATGACATTATCTGAAATTAAAAAATATTTTGCTGATAATATTTCATGGCAGAAAGTTATTCTATTTAATAATGGTGAATTTTTTGTTAATCCTGAATGGAAACAAATTTTTGAATTTGTGGTAAGTCGGATTTCGAATTATTCTGAAAAATGTGAGATTTTAATTAACACAAATACAATTTTACTTGATAATGACTCAGCTGATTTTATTATTAACACAGTAAAAAATTCAAAAATGATTTTAAGACTTACATTTTCAATTAACGCTTATTCTAAGAAAGTTTATGAAAATCTTATCTCAGAAAATCTCAGAGACAGAGTATATGAGAATGCAGAAAATTTTATTATTAAAGCAATAAATTATGAAAATATCTGTGCAAATCCTCAAATTATTGTGATGAAAGAAAATTTTAATGAAATTGAG
>JBAZDD010000201.1:0-4540 GCA_041654635.1 Candidatus Muiribacteriota bacterium | reverse complement strand
AATATTAAACAATTTGCATATTTATTCTGCTGTCAGTTTCCAGTCATAAGCTGTATTTGTATCAAAATAAATCGGTTCAATTTTTCCATTGCCATAGTTTAATATAAAATTTCTTCTTTCAATAGCCATTCCTGGAAGAATAGTGGTTGAATCGACACAACTTTCTTCTGTATAACCAGCCCAGCTCCCACCAATATAAAGCTTCATTATATCTTCTCTTTCGGCAGGAGACCATCTTCCATTATTATTTGCCCATGCAACAGCATCTATTATGTAATCAGTATCTTTTTCCATCAACATGACCTGTTCATCAGTTGAATGAAGCGTGAAACTTTCAATAAAAATGTTTAATTCTTTATCCATTCCACCTTGTTTGTCATTTTCCCACACACCCTGACTTATAACAATTTTATCCCCGGTTTTAACAATAGTTCCTTGTTCAAAAACATGAAATGGTGCATCGTCATAAAGGTAAAATCCTGAAATATCAAATCCATTACCATTATTTGAATCATCCTGAACATAAAGCTCAACTAAATCACCATTATATGAATAATTATTAAAACTTACTTTAGTGATTAAAATTTCAGGTCCTTGATAATCAAGATAGCAGATATTTGCAGTTGAATTAACATTAAAATCAAAACCCTCACCATAATTTTTTGCAACTTCGTAAAAATATTTAGCTGCAATTCTTGAACTTCTTATAATCAAAGTACTTTCATCATTAACTCTATCAGCAGCCAGTGTCCAGTTTTTAGAACCTGTAATTACTGTAGGATTACTATTTGTCAATGGGTCAATTACCATGAATTTGTGATGTAAAAAACCTTTGTTATAATCAGTTTTATAATTTACTGGAGCGTTTTTTTCTTCAAAATATCTGAATATACTGTACTGACTTCTTGCCTGAAAAGAATCAAAAACACCATATATTTTAACACCCTGTTTTGCTTTTTCAATCATGGCATTGGCAATATCTTTATCAGTAAAAGTAAAAATACAGAAATAAATACCGTGCTCAGCTTTATTTATTTCATCAATTATAAGCTGTTTAACATCTTCTTCAGGTGAAAAAACTGCACGAACAACCGCATCACCGATTGTAATCTCAGGTTGGAAATGAGGTTTTTTCTTTGGACCAAAAAGACCCTCAACATACATCTGTTCAATTTCTCTTGTAAAAACAGCTGCAAGTTCAGGTGAATCAATTCTCAAAGCATTATTTGTATTTCTGAAAGTATCATTATGAGTAATATTAGCTGAACTCATCCATACATATCTGTCATCAATTACAGCAATTTTATTATGTGACTGACCACGGTCAACCCCGTCACCCATTTTATCAGTCATTACAAAAATCCCAGCAGCTTCCATAGTTTTATAAGCTTCCTGATAATTATTAGCGTTATAATAATGATCTTCTGTAATAAATCTGATGTTTTCCGCACCAATTCTGTTAGCTGCTCTTACAAAAGCATTAACAACATCCATATTGTTATACTGATAGAAATGAGCATCGATTTTGTATTGAGCTGAATCAAGCATTTCTATAAGATTTGTATCAATACCCCCACTGTCCCCCATCGATACATTGTTATAAATAACTTTAATATTTGAAGCAGAAACAAGTAAAATTGATATTATTATTAGAAAGATTGTGAGTGTTTTTTTCATTACAGCTCCCTTCTTTTAAATGATTTCCATTTAAGTATAAGAAAGGATTTTTGATTTGTCCAGTGATTTTTTGTTTGATTTTCAGTTAATTTACTTTAAATTCATATTGTGCTAATATTTCATTATGACTGCGATTATGTTACTTTTCGGTATTGTAGCTGCTGCTTTTCTTTCTGTATTCTTTATTTTATGGTTTTTTAATGTTCCAGGTGATAAATCCAGAAGAAAATCCCGTAATCGCTCTGAAACAAAATCTTATTATTCTGACGGAGCTGATTCAAATAATTCCGGCAACTCTTCATCAGGCTCTACAAGCGATAAAGGTAAAACTCTTATTGTAAAATCCAAAGATGGTGGAACTTTTAAAGAGAAAAAAAGAAATTTTGAAACTAAAATAAAAAAAGTCGCTGAAGAAAAACCTAAATTTGTTGCCCAGGTTTTTAAAGAAATTCTTGAAGACGACCCTGAATATCAACAGAAAATCAATCTCAAAAAGAAGTAGCATGGGGTCAGATCCCTACAATTGAACAAAATATAACATTTACTTAATTAATTATAATTTAATGTTATGAAAGTTCGGTAGATATAAGTTAAATTTATTTTTATTGAATATATACTTAATAAAAGTTCAATTGTAGGGATCTGACCCCGCCTTAGCTTTGATTAGGAGCAGGGTTACTTCTGGTCGAGAAAATACTCTTACAGGTGGACCCCAGGTTCCTGTTCCGCGTGATACAAATACATTGAAATTTCCAAATGTTTTTAATCCTGAATTTACTTTAAAAACCATTCCTGTAATTAATCCAAATGGGAAAAACTGCCCTTTATGTGTATGACCTGAAAGCTGTAAATCAAAATTGTTAATTTCTGTTTCTCCAAATAGTGGCTGATGATTTAAAAGAATGTTGAATTTATTTTTATCAAGGTCGGCTACGAGTGGTTCTGAGCTGTATGTATTTTTTTCTGGTGAAAATCTTTTAATTGTGATGTCATCAACCCCTGATACTGATAAGTATTCATCAATGTTAACAGTTTTCTGTCTCAGTATTTCAAATCCAAATTTTTCAGTTTTTTCAATAGTGTATTCAAAATCAAAGAAAAATTCATGATTTCCTGTAACGGCAAATTTTTTATATTTATTTCTTTGAGAGAATCTTTCAGTAGTTTTTTCAACTCCAAACCATAATCCGTCAACTAAATCCCCAGTTGATACAAGAATATCTGGATTAATTTCATCTATAAGCTCAAACATTTTTTTCTCATTAAAAAACACATGTAAAAGGTCATAATGAACATCTGTTATCTGAGCTATTCTGTATTCTTTTCCAGCAGGAATTTTAGAGCTTGTTATTTCTACCTGATTAATTTTTATATTTCTTGCTTCAAAATGTCCATAAACAAAAAGCACAATTGTAATAATCAGCGGGATTAAAAATCTTTTCTGATTGCTTAATTTATAAAAAATATTTAAAAAGTCTGTCAATCCTCCATAAAACAAAAACATCAGAGAAATTGGCATCCATGAATAGGTTATATATGAAAAATATGCTGCAATCATAGGATTATAGGTTTTAATAAAACGGGTAATCATTATTCCAAAAAGCATGAATAAAAGAAAAATTATCACTCCTGCTTTACTTAAACCAGCCAAATGATAAGCTCTGTTAAGCGAATAGTAAAAATAAACCTGGAAACTTCCATAAATAAAAATAAATGAAAACAGAAATATAAACCACATACACATTCTCCGACAGCAATTCTCAATGAAATTTAAAGAAAATCCTGTTCTGGACGGGGTTTGTGCCGTCAAACTTTACGCTTTAGTAAAGTTGGAAGGCCAGACCCCTAAAGGATTTTCAGTTTAATTGAGAATTGTTGATTCTCCAAATAAATTTTTGTTTATATTATCATAATGATAGGGATTAGTAAATTTTTAAAAACCGTAATCCGTAATCCGTAATCCGTAAAATCAAGAACTTAAGACCAGAATCGGGGTCAATGTCTCGATCATTCGTACATTTGTAAAAATGTCGTAATGTTGAGACTTGACCCCTAAGTGAGTATAATCATTGATTCTTTAAGCAGTTTAATATATTTTTCAGTATTCAACGGTTGGGGATTTTTAATAAAAATCTCATACGGCAAAGCCTGATTACCCTGCACAAAAATCAGATTAATACTTTCGCCCGGATTAATATCAATACCTTCAGCTATAAGTGTCTGTGCTGCCTGAGAAATATCAGTGTTTTTCTTATATTCAAGCGGATTTTTTGACATTCTTTTTTTAACACAGAGCTTTTCAGCAGGAATTTTTCCATTACAGATTTTTTCAGAATAATCATCAAACATCTGCCAGATTTGTTTTGAAAGCTTTCTGAAATCATTTTTTGAATTTATATTTTTCATAATTTCCAGAATTTCAGCCTGAAATTCTTTTATAAACATCGGAGTATCCCTTCTTCTTAATTCTATACCTCGGATTTTATATGTATAATCATCAAACAATCCTAAAAATCTGTTTGAAACACCAATTTTATCTTTTTTACTTTCAATAAAAATAATCCATTTATAAACCCCTTCAATAACTATTTCATAAGACATGCTTTCATTAAAGAATTTAGGAAATTTCTTATTTACTTTTAAATTTATAAGATTTTTAAGATTTTCATAATCTTTTCTTACAGCACCCTTTTTTGTAACCCACATGGCATCAGTTAAAGCATGAAGCATTGTGAACCCGTTATTTTCAGCGATTTCTTTTGCTTCAAGCAGTAATTCTCTACCCATAGCAGTTATTGCCTCATGAGATTCAATTCTACCAAACCTTGCATTTTTATAACCCATATAACCGAACGAAACCACA
>JBAZDD010000200.1:0-4586 GCA_041654635.1 Candidatus Muiribacteriota bacterium | reverse complement strand
ATCAGGATGTGAACTCATACTGATGGGGGTTGAAAGCGGTAGTGATTCTGTGAGAGAAAAAACAGGAAAAATGCTTAAAACAAATCAGGTAATTGAAGCTTTCAGAAAAATTAAAAAATATAAAATTAAAACTGGAACCTTCAATATTATGGGTTTACCGGGTGAAACTCTCGATTCTGTTATATCAAGTTTCAGAATAAATGCTGAGATTAAGCCTGACCTGGCACAGATTTCAATATATTATCCTTATAAAAATACTGCAATGTTTGAAATGGTAAGGAATAAACTGAATAAAAAAGGTGAAACTTACACAACATATTTTGAAAAATCACTTTTCAAAGAAAAATATCTTATTCATGATTTTTATTTTTATTATGAAAACTTTTTAAAATTTACCGAGCTGTATATTCAAAATCAGAACCCAGTTATGCGTAAAGCGATAGATATTGGAATAAAAACCGGAATTATCAAAAGTGAATTATTAAAAAAAGTAAAACCCTCAATTTTCAGGATAATATTCTGATTTGGAAGAAACGCGGATAAATCGCGTAAGAAACGCGATTAAACCGGGGATAGATCGCGTGAAAACCTTAAAAGTAAAGAACAAAAACAATTAAAGCGAACAATAGTGGAGAAATAAAAGAATAAAGCATTAATCAGATGAAGATGGAAACCTCGGCTTTAATGAGGAGGGTCCGTCAAAAGATGATTAATTGCTTTATATTATTTTGGAACGTGGTGAGCGATATTGTTTTTGTTAGATATCTTATGATTAAATCATGGGTTCATTTTTTTGTTTTTTTGTTGTATAATAATTATTATGAAAATAAAAGTTAATTATAATGGTAACAAAATAATAATCGGAATAGACGGAAACCTTAAATACGGTGATGGTGACGAATTTAATGAAATAATTGAAAATCAGCTTAAAATCGGAGGAAGACTTTTTGTATTTGACCTCTCATTGATGCCATATATAAACAGTGCGGTTATCGGACAGTTTGTTTCTGCTTTGAAAAAAATTAAAGAAAAAGAAGGACGTGCAATTTTCTGTGGGGTAAGACCATATATTCAGAATATTTTTGAAATCACAAGATTACTTGAAATATTTGAAATAACATCAGATGTAAATTCCGCTCTTGATAAACTCAATTAACTATTTAATTCTCTTTTTCCGATTAAGAAAATTATGAAAGAAAGTATTTTTTTAAAAAATCATATTGAAAAACTTCATCAGACTATTAATTCTTTGCAGAAAGAAAATGATTTATTAAAAAAAGAAAATGAATTATTGAAACAGAATAAAAATTCCAGCTCAATATGGAAAAAAATATCTGAATTCTTAAATGGTTCAACAACTTTTGAAATTCACCTTAATTCAAATCAAAAAGAAAAAATCCAAGAAATCCCCGAAGAAAAACAAAAACAATATCGCTAATCGCGTTTTATTCGCGATACATCCGCGTTTCTGTACGCGGTTCCCATTGCTCTTCACACATGGTTTTTTTTATGTTATAATAGCAATGAAAGTCAGTTTTATTTGTTGTGGAGGCATTAATGGACTTATCCGATGTGATAAATGAAGAAATAGTATTGATGGATTTAAAAGGTTCAAACAAAGAAGAAATTATCAAAGAGCTTGTAAAACTACTTGAAAAAACCGGGAAAATTTCCAGCCCGGATAAATTTGTAAAAGCTGTTCTTGATAGGGAAAAATTAGGCTCAACAGGTATTGGTAAAGGCATTGCAATACCTCACGGAAAAGTAGAAGGAGCGACCGGGGTGCTTGTTGCTCTCGGGATTTCAAAAAAAGGTGTTGATTTTGATGCACTTGATGATAAGCCTGTTCACTCTGTTTTTCTAATTGCAGCAAGCCCGGAGAATTCCTCGAAATATTTACAGACACTTGCTAAATTATCAAGAATGGTAAGAAGTGCTGATTTCAGAGAAACGCTAATAAATGCTGAAACATCAACAGACGTCATAAAAAACATATTAGAATATGAAGAAGAGTAATTCAAAAACTTATTATATAGACTCAACTGATGTTGTTTTTAAAAAAAGGGTAGAAATTTTTTTAAAATCAATAGATTTGAAACAGGTTAAGAGATTTTCTGAAGCTGTTAATCTTTTTGTAGTTGATTTCGAAACCAGCAAATATCTTGATAAAATTAAATCAGAGAAAATTCTATTTATTTGTGCTGATATTTCTCATAAAAACTTTTTATCAAAATATCCGCTATCTAAAGTTTTTTACAAACCAGTTTCTGATTATGAAATTTCAACAGCTCTGAATACTCTGGATACTTTTTTTTCAAATACATCAGATATTCTGTCTGCAGTTTATATAACCAGTAAACAGCTTGAAAAAATTAATAACGATTTTAAAACAAGAATTAATGAACTTTCTGATTATATTGGTAATAATTTTATAATTGATTCTCATGATTTTCTTGATGAGCTGATAAAAATTATAATTGATTACCTTTCTGATTTTCTTCAGGCAAGAAAAGTTTCAATTCTTTTTGCTGATAAAGACAGAAAAAAAGATTTGCTTTATAATATTGAAATATCAGATAAGAAAATTTTTAAAAAACTTTATCTTGTTAATAGAGGAATGATTACTGAAAAAATTCTGAAAACAGGTGAGTCAGTTATTGTAAAAGATATTTCAAAAACTCCATTTAATAATTATATAAATAATCTTAAAATTTACAATACATCCAGTTTTATGGCTGTTCCTGTAAAATACTCCGGGAAAACTGTAGCTCTTATTTATGTTACTGATAAGAAAAAAGGGGTTTTTTCAAAAAAGGAACTTAATATTGTTGAAACGATATCTAAAAGTCTTGAAAGATTCTTTGCAGAAAAACTTCATAAATTTAATGAACTTCTTAATATAGGTATAAATCGTGAAAAAATTGAGTATGAGAAAGAAAAATTATTAAAAGATTTATCAAAAACAATTGTTTTATTAAAGAATACTCAGGAAGAATTAAAAATTAAGTCAAATGAATTGAACGTTTTATACAGTATTAATTCTTTTGTAAGAAACACTCTTGTAGTCGATGAGCTCCTTAAAATGATTGTTGATACAATTATTTATTCTATGAAAGTTCAGCGTGCTTCAGTAATACTTATTGGTGATGATGAAGATGGCGAAGACATTATTGTTTCTGGAATTATAGGTAAATCCAAAAAAAGAGTGGATAACTTTAAAGTTAAAGACCGAGGTGTTGTTTCTGAATATATTGTTAAACATGGTAAAGCTGTAAAAATAATGCCTGGTGAGTTTAATCAGAAATTTAAAGGTAAATACCATGATAATTATCAGACAGAATCTTTCATTTCGGTTCCTGTAAAAATTAAAAACAGAGTAATAGCAATAATAAATGTAACTGATAAGCAGGAGGGAAGGACTTTTAATGATGATGATTTGAAAGTGCTTGAAATTTTAGCTAATCAGACCGCAATAACAGTTGAAAATTTCAGGCTTAGTTCTCAGCTTATTGAGCGTGAAAAAATTTCTCACGAATTAAATATTGCCCGCGATATTCAGATGAAACTTATGCCTACTGCAAAAATAGATACAAAAGATTATTTAATAGATTTCATGTGTATTCCTGCAAAAGAGGTTGGCGGAGATTATGTTGATTTTATAGATATTGATGAATTTAATAAAGCTGTGGTAATTGGTGATGTTTCTGGTAAAGGTGTTCCAGCTGCTATGTTAATGGTAATGCTGAGAACTCTCATACGTTCTTTTGCAATAAGAGAATTATCTCCAGCAACTCTTGTAGAAAAAGTTAATAATCTGCTTGTTGAAGATATTGATCCTAAAGTTTTTGCTACTTTGTTTTATGGTGTTTACAACATTAGGAAAAAAACTTTGAGATTCTGTAATGCTGGTCATAACTATCCAATACTGGTAAGAAATGGAAAAATTATCTCAGAATTAAATACTGGCGATGTTGTTATGGGATTTTTTGAAAATTATGCTTTTCATGAAGACACTATCAAGCTTGAAAAAAATGATATTCTTTATTTATTTACTGATGGTGTTGTTGAAGCACAGAGCAGTAATGGTAAAATTTATGGAAATCAGAAATTTAATGCTTTATTAGAAGAGGTAAAACCTGAAACAGTATTTGATAAATTACTTGATGATATTAAAGTTTTTGTTGGGAAAGAACATTTTTCTGATGATCTTACAATATCTTATCTGAGGATAAAATGAGTATTTCTTTTTTTAAAATTCAGGCTCTTGGAAACGATTTTATTTTTACCGAATCTTCAAATAAAGAAAAAATTGATGTCAAAAAAATATGTGAAAGAAATTTTGGTATTGGCGGTGACGGTGTTGTTTTTTACAGCATGGAAAAAAACAGCATAAGAGTTGAACTTGTAAATTCTGATAATACTGTGGCTAAAAATATTGGTAACGGTGTTTTGTGTGCTGCCGGATTGATGGCTGAAATTTTCAGCATAAACTCAGGAATAATTTTGCATGGAAATACATCCAGTGAATACTTTGTTGAAAATAATAAAATATCTGTTTTTTTTGACAAAGCTGAATATATAAAAAG
>JBAZDD010000199.1:0-4660 GCA_041654635.1 Candidatus Muiribacteriota bacterium | reverse complement strand
CATAAAACATCACCGGGGCGATAGCAAAAAAACATAAAAACATTACGAAAAAAACATCATTGAGAATTGCTGTGGTAGCTTGGTAACTTGGTAACTTGGTATTAAAAAAGGGAGCTTGTTCAGCCCCCTTTTTAGATTTAATCGAGATTTACCCGCGTTACTTTCGCGTTTAATCCCCGGTTTATACGCGTTATTCAATAGCCAAATCAACTACTGGAACTATATCATTTCCATAAACTGTGATATGTGTCTGACCAGTATAAGGAATTTCAACTTCCCCTCTTGAATTTGAAACTGAAGTTGATACTTCATCAAGAGCTCCATTATATGCTGATACTGTTAAACCGTTTCTGACTTCCCCATTTATAGCAACTAAAATAGTGTTGTCAACAACAACAGCTTCAGCAGTAATTCTTTTTGGACTAGAAGTTCTTAATGAAACAGAACCTTCCCCAAAATATATTTTCTGTTCAATAAGTTTATTACCTTCTGAGCGGTCTGTTGCACCATAATTTTCAGCAACTTTCAGCAATCCATACATATTAACAACTGTTGCAGTTGAATTAAGTCTGTTTCCGAGCTGATTATGAATAATTTCACCCTGCCAGTCACAAGGAGGAACCCATGATTCGTTAGTTGAACCAGCTGCAATACCAATTGCTCCAGCCGGTCTGTCTTCTGTTCCAGCTCTCATCCATGCTTCAGCAAAACATTCATCTCTGTGAAGAGCACCGTTAACACATGCAACATCCCATATTACTGGATATTTTCCAAAATTGTTTAATGAATGAATATCACTTACATTAAATCCTGAAGTAACCCAGGTATAATCTGAGCCATGACCAATATAATTAATTATTGATACCCCAGAGTTTACAGCATCAAAAATGATTGATTTACTTTCAGAATTGTTTGAAGCATCAAATCTTGGCGCTACAGATTTCCATAAAATTGGAGGAAGCTGACCAGGACCACTACCAGGATTATATGGATTCCATGGATTATACGGATCGTATGGGTCATATGGGTCATAACCACTGCCACCACCTGTGTAACCGCCAGAATTTGCTTTAGGAGCGTAACATTCCCACACCTGAGTAAACCCAAGTTTGTTTTTCAAGGACTGTGTAAGTTCATCACTTCTTTCATAGTCAGTTGGAGTACCTTCGTTTGAAGCAATACCTAAAGCTTTTTTATACCAGTCTGTGCTTTCTGACACAGCCATTTCGTAATCAAGAGTTTTTTTAACCATTTTTTTAACATCAGAAACGTTTTTAGCAGACAGTCTTGAAATGAAAGCATCTGGAATATTATCATTACCAGCCAGTTTCATATACATATTGTCAGAATTTGCACCTTCGTATTTACCTTTCAGTGCAGGGATATGTTCAATATCACCAACAAGAGTTACAAAACATAAATTCCCTTCATTGTATTTCTGCTGAAAATAATTTTTTAAACTATCAGCACTGTTTGCAACTTCGGAATATTTAACAGTTTCAACTTCAAAACCAGTTTTTTTCTTCCAGTCGGCTAAAGGTAAGATTTCTTGATAAAATTCATCGTAAGCTACAATAAGTAAATTCTTTTTTTCTTCAGGAGCATTTATAGCACCACTTCTTGTCTGAAATGGTGAACGATAATTCATAAAAATGTCAGAATAAATTTTTTCAAAATCAGAACTGATATTACCTGAAACTCTGATACTTGAATTTCTTGTTGCATTAACTGCAACACCAATAGTAAGTTTGTTGAAAATTTTCAATTTATTCTGTTTAGGATTGTACATGAAAGGAGTAATTTCTACTCTGATACCTGAAATATCCCTTAAAATAAAGTTTTCAAAATTTGAAATAATATTCTGTTCAGCTGGATACCATTCATCTTTAGTGTAAACATCAGAAAATTCATAAGGAACATCAGCTGGATTAATATTTCTGTTTAAAGAACCTTTTGAAGGAACTATTGAAATATTCTCAACTTCAATAAATTCACTTGAAATAATCTGAACATCAGTACTACCCTGAGGCATTGCAAGAAAAGCTGAAACTGTTCTCAGTTCAGGCTCACCTTTGACAAGTGTAACACCAGAGTTTTCCATATTCAGTTTAACATAAGATTTGTCTTCAATAGTAATTTTTTCAGATAGAAGACTTTCAATATCAATATTGATATCAAGAATTACATTACCATTTCTCATACTTCTTACAGATTTTTGAACTGAAGCAGCATGGATGAACATAGAAAAAATAAACATGAACAACAACAATACTGTGATTTTTTTCATTCACTCCCCCATTTTTCATTAATTAATCTAATTATAAAACATTTTCTTCATATTTGGTATTGTTTTTTTATAGTTAGCTTATTATAATTGCAATAAAATTCTTGATAATATGGAGTAAAAAAATGACAAAGCATGTTTTAAAAACATTATTACTGATATTAATTTTATTAAATCTTGCAGCATGCGGTGAAAAACCTGAAATAATTGATTATTCAGATATAAATAACTGGGCTTATTATAGTGTTGGTGAAAATAAGCCTGCTGATTTGTTTCTTATCTGTCCGACCGTTTTTGGCGGTGAAGAAAATCAGCATAATATGTCTTTAAAAGATGAAGAATCAAAACAGAATTTTACCGGTGCTCTTAATATGGAAAAAGGAATATATGAAAATGAACTCAGAATGTATGCACCATTTTATCAGCAGGCAGGATTGAATGTATATAAAATGGACTCACGCAGAAGTAAAAAGTTTTTTGATACTGCCTACGCTGACATAAGAAAAGCATTTGTTCATTACATGGAAAATGAAAATAACAATAGACCAATTGTGATTGCTGGATTTTCACAAGGCTCTGACATGGCATTAAGACTGCTTAAAGAGTTTTTCAGCGAAGAAAAATATCAGAATAAACTTGTTGCAGCATATCTTATTGGCTGGAGAATAACAGAACAGGATTTAAAAAAATATCCTCATCTTAAAATGGCTCAAAATGAAAATGATACTGGAGTTATTGTTTCTTTTAATTCTGAAGCTGAATTTGTTAAAAAATCAATCATTGTTCCTGAAAAAACTTATGGAATAAATCCACTTAACTGGAAAACAGACAGCACACCTGCCTTGGCTTCTCTTAATTTGGGAGCATGTTTTACAGATTACAGCGGAAGCATTGTTAATGAGTTTGAAAATTTTACTGGTGCATATCTTGATAGTGAGCGTGGAACATTGAAGATTACCGATGTAAATCCAGATGAATACCCGCCCATTTTAGATATATTTGAACATGGTGTTTTTCATATATACGATTATTTGTTTTTTTACAGAAATCTTCAGCATAATGTTGAAGTTCGATTAAAAAACTATATGGAAAATATCAACTGACAGTATAAAGAGTTATCTTTTCGCTCTTTCCTTTCAGATTTACAGGTTCAAATGGTGAAAAATTAAATTCAGATTTGATTTTAGCAGATAATTTATTATAAAAATCTTCACTCATAAGAATATCTGTGTTGAAAGCTTTATTCTGACTTTCAATCCTTGAAGCAATATTAACAATATCACCTATGACAGTATATTCCATCCTCTGTTCAGTTCCGACATTACCAGCCACAAGATTACCAGTATGTAAACCCACACCCTGAGATATTTCAGCATATTCGCCAAGTTTATTAAATTCAATCAGAGCTTTTCTTAATCCGATAGCAGCTCTCAAAGCAGAATCCACATGATTTTCAAGTCCAAAGCTTGGTGAAAAAATCGCCATTATTGAATCCCCGATAAATTTATTTATCACACCTTTTTCTTTTAAAATCGGATCACACATATATGAAAAATAATGATTCAAAAAATTAATCAAATCTTTAGGAGGCATTTTTTCAGAAAAAGGAGTAAAATTTCTAATATCAGTAAACATTATTGTAGTCTCAAGTTCTTCACCATCAAGATTTACTTTACCAGTTTCCATAAGTTTTTTTGCAATCTCGACAGAAACAAATTTGCCAAAAGTATCACGGATTTTTTCTCTCTCATTTAAGCCTTCAACCATATTATTAAAATGACCTCGCAGTTTTCCAATTTCATCTGCTGAAAAAACCGAAGCTCTGGTAGAAAAATCACCATCTGACACTTTATTCATGTGCTCAATAAGTCTGTTAATAGGTTTCTGAATGTTTTTCTTTACCCCGATAATTGACATAAGCTGTGGGAAAAAGAAAATAACACCTGCAATAAAAGTAGAAACAAGCGGGAAGAAAATATAGAAAAATTCAATATAATCTATTTCTTCAGCACTCATAATAACTTGCATTCGACCAATATAAAAATAAAAAGGAAGGTAAAAAGCAATAAAAAGAGGAATCACACCAAGAGTAAAAATAGTTAAAGCAATTTTAGCGGATAAACTTACAGACAAGCCTTTTTTCAGGGTGAAACGGTTATGACTTTTAAACATTCTCGAAGCCATTTTATTGTGAATAAATGAAGAAGTTATACCAGAGTTAATATAGGAAGAAATACTACCAAAAAGCAACGCTGATAAAAAATAAGTTCCAGCACTCATTAAATTCAGCGAATTTTCAGCATTGAAATAATAAAATCTCAGTAGAAGAAAATACAAAGCGTTTGCCCATGAAAGCATGAAAATAAAAAAAGGTAA
>JBAZDD010000198.1:0-4670 GCA_041654635.1 Candidatus Muiribacteriota bacterium | reverse complement strand
AGTTAAAAAACTCAAGTAACTCAAGTAACTCAAATAACTGATTAAGTTTTGATGAAATATTTAAAATAATGTGTGGAGATATTCTAATAGAAGTAAAAAAAATCTATAAAACTGAAAATAAAACTTAAATTAGTAACTTTGAAAAAAAATAACAAAACATAACATAAAATAAACTAATTTTCTAATTCACAGAAATCGAAAAATCCTTAGTTTTTTAGAACAAAAACGAAAAAACTTTAAAAAATTCCTAAAGAAAAAATAAAAATTCATAAAAAATTTACTCGAAACCAAAAAACACCTTAAAAAACATACAATCTAAAATCCGGATTGAGAATTTCTGAAACGCGGGTGAAACTAAAGAGCCGTAATCAGTAATCCGATAAATCAAGAACTTAAGAGATGCGAATAAATCGCGGATGAATCGCGTAAGAAACGCGTAAGAAGCGGGAATGAACCTTATAAGCAAACAACAAAAACAATCTAAGCGAAAAATAGCGGAGAAATAAATAAAACATTAATCAGATGATGATGGAAACCTGATAATTGTCGAAGGTCAGCAATGGGGTCTGCGCCGCGCCTGAGGTTAAGCTCACTTATGTGGCCTGACCCCGCGCTTTGTAATTAATTAATAAAAAGCTAAACCTAATTATGTTTTATTCCGAAAAGTATAAAAAAGCTATAAATAAGGGGAACATTATTATATGTTCTTCCTATTCCAAAGGAGTTGAGAATTATGAACAGAAAACACTTTGTTGCTATTACAGGTATTTTACTGATACTTCTCGTAATAATCGGATGTGGAGGTAAAGAAACCGGAATTGCCGGAATCGCAATGTATGATGACGGTGAAGCACCTGCCATTCCTCAGGGAATACAGGTACGCTCAATATATCTATTTACTAACCCCACGCTGGGTAGTAATGATAAAAGATATCAGGTAGTTGTCCGCTGGAACAAAGTCACGAAAAATATTAATGACAAACAGAAAGACAACATTATCGGATATAAAATTTTCAGAAATGATACAAACACTCCTATTGGAATAGTTGATAAAGATACATTAATTTTTGAAGATAACTCTACTGATCTTCGTGAAGGCAAAAGCTACACATATTATGTTACAGCATTTGATTCCTTACTCAGAGAAACACGCTCTGATGGTCAGAGAATTACAATATCTCCATCAAATGCATCAGGTCATATGCCAGACAGACCACTTAATGTAATAGTTATAAGAGAAGCTAACAGAACAGCAACAATGGTATGGGATAAACCACAGAACATATCAGATTTAGCTGAAGCAAACGACCCAATTGACTCTTATATTATTTACAGACAGGTTGGCGAAAATGGAAACCCTGAACTTATCGCCCAGGTGGGAGCAAGTGTTCAGTTTTTCTCTGATCCTACAGTTGTTGAAGGAACCAGATACTATTACAGAGTTCGCGCAGTAACAAAATCAGGATTGCTTGGAATTGAATCTGAAACTAAAAGTGTAATAATTACCTACAACTATAATGATGATGGTTTTGCACCAGCAGCTCCTATCTGGAGTTCAGTAACCGAAATAACTTCTGGCGGTAATCCAAACGCAAGAAGACTTACATGGCAAACCCCTCCTTATAAAGATAATGGAACAAACGGAAACGAATCAGCAGGTGATATTTCAGGATATAAAATTTACAGAGCTGAATCCAAAAATGGAGATTATCTGCTTGCAACAATTACTGGTAATGTAACTTCATGGATTGATGTAAATACAATTGGAATTAACAAAGAACCTATTGATTACTGGTATAAAATTGCAGCTTACGATTATTCTGGAAATACCGGTGATTTTTCTCAGGCTCTAAAAGTGGGTGTAAATCCAGTAGGAACACCTCAGAATTTTGCTGGCGAAATTGATCAGTATGATCAAATTACAATTTCATGGACAAAAGAACCAAATAAAACATACAACATTTATGAAAGCATGAATGGAAAAATTTACAGAAAAATGAGAGAAAACTACTCTCCGACTGGGGCTGACTGGAGTACAGTATCATTCCAGCCAAGAAAAGTTACAGATAGTAAATTCTATTTTTACAAAGTTGCAGCAGTTGATTTAACTTCTAATAACGAATCAAATAAAACATATTTTGTAAGACTTAATAAATTCAGCGGAGCAACAGGACCACAAGTAATTGAATTAAATGCAGCAAGCTTAATATCATCAGTACAAGTAAGAGCAATTACATTTGCAAACACAAATTTCAATGTAGGTTGGGATAATATTACAAACACTGAATATTTCTTAAGAACTGAAGCAAGAACAATAAACAGCCAGAACGTCCAAACATTATACTTTAATTCAAGAGGAACAACTGAATATCTTAGTACTGCAACCGATTACTATTGGCAAAGTGACGGAAATTCATCAACAACATCAGATCCTAGTGTAGGAGCAAATACTCAAAGAAGATATTCTGATCAATTCAGATTTGTATGGATACCACAGGTAACCGGAGTTTATAATATTGATTTGAACATGGTAAACACAAGCACAGGTGGTAATTATAGTGTATTAATTAGAACTTCAAGCTCTGTTGTTGGCTCACAATATTCTCAGATTTTCAACTCTGCAACACCAGACATATTTTCTTTAGACTGGCCTGGGGTTTATCTTAATGCTTATGACCCAGTTTATTTTGTTTTCAGCTGTCTCGGAACAAATGGTGCTCACACTAATGGTAACAACTCTGTTGAAATATCAACAATCAGAATCGAAAGACAGGATAATTAGTAGTAACAATCGAAATAGAAACAAAAAAAGCGGTGAGTCCCCTCACCGCTTTTTTTTATATTGTCATATTCTGGATTTACTCATTATAACACCAAGACCAACAATTACCCATTTATTACCATTATAAAAAACATTTGTAAAAAGAGTGTTTGTTGGAGAATTTTCATATTGCCAAACATTGCCATCTTGTGATGATAATATTACATTTAACCCTACACAAACCCATTTTGAATCTCCATAAAAAACACCATATACAGGCTCTAAATTATTATTAGGCAATTCAGGATACCATAATTCTTCCCATATAATACCATCATTTGATATAAGTAATTCTCCTCTAGCACTGTTTCCAGTAGCTATAAATTTTGTACCATCAGAATTTATTTCTTCCATAAATAATCTATTCGGGGAATGATGACTTTCATACCAATTAATCCCGTTAAAGGAGAAAACCGATACCCCAGGTCGCAAAGTTCCAACCCATATATTATTGTCATAACATATATTCAACACTCCAGAGTTTTCAACTACCATATCCCAATCAATACCGTTATTTGACTTAATAGTATGATTTCCAACAATTATCCAATATTCTCCATTAAAATGCACATCATAATAACCTACATAATTTTCAAACAACGGAAAATATTGACTATTCCATGAATTACCATCTAAAGATGATAAAATTAAATTATTTTCTCCAACAACTATCCATTTTCCATCTCCATAAAAAACACTGGTTAAGCTTGGTAAAACAGGTAAAGAAATTTGATTCCAATTATTTCCATCAATTGAATTAAAAATCACCCCATTTCCATTTAATGCATCATATCCAACAGCAACCCATTTTTGACCATCTGAAGCTACTTTTCTAAAAAAAATATCATTAAAATTTTTAACATTCCAATTATCTTCTTCAAACTGTGCTGTTACTGTTTTGTTTGCTGTTACATTTGTATCTGTTCTTGGATTGGTTGTTATTCCATCACTCCATTGAACAAATGCATATCCTGTATTTGGTACTGCTGTTATAGCTGTTCCGTTTCCACCATGATTTACTGTCTGTGTTGTTGTTCCTGTAAGGCTTCCGCCAGTTCCTGCAATATATGTCAGTGTATATTGATTTATTGCAAAATTTGCTGTAAGTATTCTGTTATTTGCTGGCATTGTGAAAGTATAATTTGAATTTGTAGATACTACACTTCCGCCTTCAGTCCAGTTGGTAAAAGTGTATCCTGTTGAAGGTGAAGCTGTTACTGTTACATTGCTTCCGACCTGTTTACTTCCACCACCGCTTACTGTTCCTCCATTTGTTGGATTTGCATTAAGTGTGACTGTATAACTGTTTATCTGAAACTGTGCTGTTACTGTTTTGTTTGCTGTGACATTTGTATCTGTTCTTGGATTGCTTGTTAATCCATCACTCCATTGAACAAATGCATATCCTGTATTTGGTACTGCTGTTACATCTGTTCCGTTTCCGCCATGATTTACTGTCTGTGTTGTTGTTCCTGTAAGGCTTCCGCCAGTTCCTGCAATATATGTCAGTGTATATTGATTTATTGCAAAATTTGCTGTCAAAGTTATATTTTCAGCTGGCATTTTTACTGTTACTGTAGGGTTATTTTCAGTGCCTGTTATTATATGTTCAATATCCCCAGTCCAGTTTACAAAATGATTCCCTTCTTCTGCTACTGCTGTAATAATTTGTTCATGATTGACTGAATAATTTCCTGCTCCTGTTACATTACCTGAAGAAACCGGATTTTTATTTATTGTTAAACTGAAAGTCTGTCCATCGTCTATTATAAAATTAGCATTTAAATTTACCTCTTGTGCAGGCATAACAAGTGTTGTTATTTCCGAAGTATCGCTGCTGATGAAATCG
>JBAZDD010000197.1:0-4705 GCA_041654635.1 Candidatus Muiribacteriota bacterium | reverse complement strand
TTATATAATATCCTGAAGTGTTAAAAATTATATGTAATCCATGTTTTTTTAAAAAATTTATAAGAGATTCAATTTTTGAATAATCATAAGGATCGCCACCTGAAAGGATAACAGTATAAAGCCCTTTTTTAATGTATTTTTTTAAAAAAAGAATTAGTTTTTTATACTCAACTTCTTCAAACTGTTTTTTTTCATAACAATAAACACAATTCATTGGACATTTTTCTGTAAGTTTTACTGAAATTCCATATATAAAAGTTTTTCCTGTAACATTACTTATCGCTAACCGAGTAAGTGATTTTAATTTTTTTAAATTCATTTTTTTACCTGAAAATTATTTTTTAAAATTTATATGTGATTTTACAAAAAAAACTGCATTTTTAACATGGTCTGTAAATTCTTTTAAACTCTCAATTTTCCTTAATCTATACGCAATGTAAAATGGAGAAAAATAATATGAAAAAGCCATAAAAGTTCTTATAATTCTAAGTTTCACACTTCCATATCCCATTGTAGGATCAAGTTCAATTTCATCACATTCATTTCTTTCAAAAGATGTTCCCTGCTTTGGAACAAAAATATTAATCGAAAGAAAATCAGGTGAAAGCTTTTTAATGAATTTCCATGTTTTAATAATATCACTTATATTTTCATCTGGAAATCCTATAATAAAAAAAGCCAGAGTTTTAATTTTTAGTTTCTTACAGTTTTTAAAAAAATCAACATATTTTTTATCTTCAATATCTTTTCCGTATTTTTTTCTTATTTCATAAACTCCTGACTCTACTCCAATTTCAATAGTATCTGCACCGGTTTTTTTTAATTTTTTTAAAATTTGATAATTCATGCAATCTGCTCTGGTATAAAAAATATAATTAAAATCATATTTTGCAAGGACTTTTATCAGCTGATTTACATGATTTCTATCATATCCAAAAGTCTGATCTCTGAAATGAAGCTCTTTAACTCCGAGGCTGGCGAGTATTTTTAATTCATTTTCTAAATTATCAATATTTCTTGTCGCACATGGTATATTTTCAAAGTGGCAGAATTTACATTTAAAAGGACATCCAAAATTAGAAATAAGTGTATATATTTCTGTATGTTTTGCGACTGGAAGTTTATATTTTTTTTTAATAAAATAATTAAAGTCAGGCATTGGAAGAGAAAAATCGTTTTCTATTTCTTCAATGTTTTCTGATTCTAAAGTAATGATATTTATTAGTTTTTTATTGGTCCAATCAATAATCCAGTCTTCAATATCATTTTTACAAACATTATAAATTACTGCATCAATAAATGGATATTTCAGAAGAAATTTTTTTCTTTCAGCCCGACATATATCCCCGGTTACTGCAATTCTGACTTTAAATTTATTTTTAACTTCAGCTAAAAATTTCATATCGTTATTGATACAGGCTGAGCCAATTTGTGAAATAATAACATCTGGTGAAAAGTTATTTATTTTTTCTATGACTTTTAGAAAAGAATAGTTGTAATAAACTGAATCTATTATTTTTATTTTAAATTTATTTTTCAGAAATCCTGAAATTATCTGTAAATCAAGTGGTTGCCATAAAAAATCACCTTTAATAGAATGTGAGCAGTAATAATCCCGGTGAAATTTGCCTGGCACCGGTGGATTTAATAACAATACTTTTTTCATTACACTCTCAAATAAGTAGCTATCGAATAGTAAAGATTTATAAAAACATCTTTAAAACTTGTGTTAGATCTTATATGATTAAGTTCACATTTTTCAGAATTAGAAATTTTAAATCCTTTTTTAACAAGAATTACAGCTATTTCCTGAGCACATGAGTATTTATAGCCCTTATAATACCTGTTTAAAAGTTCAAGAGTCTCAGGAGTAAAAATTCGAAAACCAGTTTCTACATCATAAAATTTTTTCTTCAGAAGAACACTTGTCCAGCCAGAAAAAAAATAGTTACCAAGTTTTTTTACAAGTGGATAACTTTTAAGATTTCTTCTAATGAGAAAACAATCGAATTTTTTTTCTTTCATTTTTGAAATATACAAATCGATTTTTGAAAAATTGTGCTGAAAATCTGAATCAATTGTAATAACATAATTATAATCAAAAAAATCCGGCATGCTTACCGCATAATCAAATCCAGTTTTCAATGCACTGCCTAAGCCCATATTTTTATGATTTTTTAATACAGTAAAATCACTCTTTAATTTTGAATAAAGAAAATCTGAACTTTTATCTGTTGAGCCATCATCTACAAAAATAAGATAATTATTTTCACTGCTAAAATTTTTTAAAAAATCATCAAAATATTTTTCGAGATTTTCCAACTCATTATATACAGGGATAATAAAAATCAATTTAGTTTTTTTCAGCATTGAGATATTGTAACTTCTGGCAGTTTTTTTTTCAACTTTAATGAGTTATAATCTTTTTATGAACATTTGTTTAATCAGGTTTTCTTCAAAAATATATTTTCGAGATAATCCACCCCCTTTTATGCTTGAATTTTTAAAATTCTGTTTAAATAAAAATAATATTGAAGTTTTTATTTATGATATGTGGATTAAACAGCGCGAACCTGATTTTTCAAATTACACCCATTTTATAATTGAATGCCCGTCTTATGAATATAATGCCTTGATTAAATATGCGAAAGAAAATCTTGAAGGCAAAAAAATGTACAGCATTGGTAATTTTAAACCAGAGAATAATATTTTTTTAAATCATTTCAAACCATTTGATACAATTATTCCACTTAAAACTTTCCAGTGTAGGGAGCCTTACAGAAATTATTTTGCTGACTGGAATGGTTATTATTCAAACCCTGAAAAATATTATTTTTTATATCCTTTGAAAGAAATTTCAAAAGTAAATTGGACTTTCATTCCAACAGGTATTGGCTGTCCAGGAAAATGCCGATTCTGTTCAGGGAATATTCGAAAAAGTGCTGTAAGTCCGATTATAAACAGACCTGTTGAAAAAATTATTAATAATATTCTATCAATAAAGAAAAAACAGAAATTTGTTGTTTTTGAAGACGATAATTTTTTCAGGGATAAAAATTTTACTTTGACACTTTTAAATGAAATTATAAAAAGAAAAATTATTATTAAATGGTCTGCTCAAGTAAGAGCAGATACAATATGCGATAAAAACACACTTGATATTATTAAAAATTCAGGTTGTGTACTTCTAAGAATTGGGGCTGAAAGTTTTGATGCTGAAACACTGAAATATTGCAATAAAGGAAAAAAATATTCAATTTATTTAAATAAGTGTGTAAAATTATTAAACAAAAAGAAAATCCCATTTGTATTGCTTACAATTTCAGGATTGCCTCAAGATTTAAAAACAGGATACATCAAAACACTTTTTAATTGTTTAAAATCAGATGCTTTCATAGTACAGCTTCATAATTTTGTGCCTTATGAAGATAGTTTTTTTGGAAAAAAATTTGGAGTTGATTTCAATTCATATCATTACAGTTTTAAAAATAAAAATTATGCAAATTACAGTAATTTTTTTCAAATCACTCTGTTTTTTATTTTTTATACTCTGTTTTTTATGAAAAAGCTTTTTAATGGGGATTTATATCTTTATATAAGATTTTTTTTAAAAAATCGAAAAAATTATTTTATTTTCCTGTAAAAACTCAGAAATTCTCAAGGATTTTCAGTTAAATTGAGAATTGCTGTTAAAAACTCTATGTAAATAATAATTTTTTCCAGAATAAATTTCTTCTACTCCATATTTTTTAAGAATTATTTTCAGAAAATCTTTGTCGCTTTTGTTTTTAATATAATCTAAATCCCGATTTGAAAATACATAAAATTCTTTTTCAGAAATCGGTTCACTTATCTTCTCAAAATTATTATAATATAAAGAAAGCATGGAAATCTCATCGAATTCCTGTGAAAACAAATCAGCTCTTGAAAATATTTTTACATTATTTTTTACTGATAAGATTTTTTCTATATTCTGTAAATCAAAACTTGAATCATGAAAAATAAAGTAAATTCCTGTTGAATAAAAAAACATTAATACTATTAATATTATTCTGGAATAATATTTTTTTTCAAAAAAAAGCTGGGTAATTCTATAATTAGCAAAAGGAAAAATAAATAAAAGTCTGTCAGGTTCCAACACTCTTATATTCCATAATCTTTCGGTAACAAAAGTTAAAATAAAAAATCCTGTAATATATGAAAAAACATATATCAAACTGTCATATTTAACATTTTTCGATGGAATAATAATTAATATGAAAATAATAAATCCAGCATATAAATTATATTTATTATATACTCTGTATTCTCTGTATATGCCAGGATTAATAACAGCTCCTCCTGTCATTTTTATTACATCTGTTAATTTGGTAAAACTATTTTCAACAGTAGTTGATAGTACGGTTGTTTTACTTTCACCAGTATTCATATCTATATTCTGAAAAATCAGTCGGAAGTTAAATAAAACTAATATTACAAGAATTAAAAACAGAGCAAACGAAAAAATCTTCAGAGCTTTATTTTTAATTTTTGATATAAAAATAAAAATAAAAGGCGCTGTAAGATAATGAGCTGCAAAACATATTATTAAAAAAAACACTGTTTTAAAACTTTGTTTCAGGTATATTTTTTCATTGACTTTTAAAATCTGATAATATGAAATTATTAGAAACATAAGTGCAAAATTATATTTGGATGAAAAAAT
>JBAZDD010000196.1:0-4707 GCA_041654635.1 Candidatus Muiribacteriota bacterium | reverse complement strand
AAAATATCCGTATCTAATATTGAAATGATTACAGATTTCAGGTACAGGGAGATAAACCACCCCATTATCAATCATACCTGTAAAAGTTATTTCATTAACAATAACCTGTATTGTATCGTAAGAAAATACAAGTGTAGCAAACAAAACTAATATTAATAATACGCTTTTTTTCTGTCCCATTCTCTATCCATATCTTTCTTTTTTATTGCGTCTCTTTTATCGTGAACATTTTTACCTTTTACTAATGCTATCTCCACTTTTAAAAGACCACTTTTAAAGTATAATCGGAGAGGCACAATTGTCAACCCTTTTTCAGTAACTTTTCCATATAATTTTCTGATTTCCTGTTTATGAAGCAGTAACTTTCTCGGTCGGACGGGGTCATGGTTAAAAAAACCACCCATTTTATATTTTGCAATATGCATATTCATAAGAATAGCTTCCCTGCCGTTCATACGCACAAAGCTGTCTTTGATGTTAATACCATGATTTCGTGCGGATTTTATTTCAGTCCCTGCAAGTGCAATACCAGCTTCAAGTTTATCAAGAATAATATATTCATGGTAAGCTTTTCTATTTTTAACAACTTCTTTTATACCTTCTCTTTTAATCAACTTATTTCTCCCATTTCATTTGCTTTTGCTTGTCATTCTGGTGTACACCAGAATCCAGTGTCCTACCTTTCCCGTTTCATCCGCGATTCTTTCGCGTTTCTATCGCGTTTCTTTCGCGTTTCACCCGGGTTTCTCACTGCTTTATATAATCCCCGATTCGGATTCTCGCTGCTGTCTCTCTTGTAATCTGACCATAAGTCAGTTTGTCTTCAACTTTAGTTACGAGAATTTCACCAACAGCTTCTTCATCAGTAATTCCAAGATACTCACCTGTTGCAATATCCTTAACCTGAGCGCCACCTCTGTAAACAGTAAAATGACTTCTGAATTCCATTCCTCTTTTAACACCATCTCTGAATCCAGCATTAAAAATAACTTCTCGACCCTCTCTTTTAATAATCATTATTTTCGCAAGATTTGAAATTTTACCAGAATATTCAGCTAACAAATTTCTCATTTCGTCAGAATTGAATTTTGCAGCATCCATTGCAGTTCTTAAAGTCCTTACAGCTGATTCAAATTCACCATCGCCGGCAAAAAGCTTTGCAAGCATAATCTGACGGTTAACATTTTCAGGCTCTAATCTTAAACCCTTTCTAATATTCAAATTTGCATCTTCAGGAAGGTTTTTATCAAGATAAATATCAGCAAGTCTGAAATAATACTCTGCAACATTAGGATTTAATTCAATTGCATATTTAATATAATTTTCAGCACCTGCAAAATCACCTTCTTCAAGAAAAAGCATAGCCTGATTCATGACAGTTTCAGCTTCTTTCTGTAATTCAAGCACAGTTTTGATTTTACCACCAATATCTGGTGGCTGACTGGCTTCAATAATAGCTTTTTCTCGTTTTTCTCTATCCTGTCTTATTGTAATTGCGCGTTCAAAATACTTCATGGCTTCAGCATAATCATTATTATCTTTGTAAATTTTTCCAATTAAATAATAAGCACCGATAAAATCACGGTCTATTTCAATTACTTTTATTAATAAATCTTTAGCTTCGTTTAGAAATCCGTTTTTATAAAGGGTTTCTGCTCGAAGATATAATTCATGAGCATCACCAGAAAATTCAACCCAGTCAGAAGTAATTTGAGAACAAATAACAGATTGAATTATTATAAATAAAGTCAATATGACAAAAAATTTCTTCATAGCGTATATTTAACCAGATTTTCACCAAAAAATCAAATGTATGCTTAACAAATGTTATTAAGCTCTTTCTTAATCACTTATTCACTTCTTCTTATTTACCTTACTTAATTTCCCTAATTAATGTAACATTTGCCCCATATTCAGAATAATTACCAGAATCAGCATTTGAATAATTATCCATTCCAACAAAAATTGCATCACCATATTTTTTAGCTCTTTCCACAACAACATAATACTGTTCCATTAAGCTGTTATAGGCTCTATTAATAGAATTAGAAAGTGTTCCAACAAATTTTTCACCCTTAATTGAATGATTTACTTTATCTATTGCCGAAGATTTATTTACAATATAAATGAATTTAACATTTGCCCTGTAATGATTCTGTCTTTCTGAAACATTTACAGGTTCTTCAAAATAAGCAAAACCAAAAGAATTTTTACCTAATTCACGGTTAGCTGCGACATTTTTTTCAATATTATCATAAAGGGATTGAACAGCTTTGTTTAAATTAGAAGCTGTTGAGCCAAACATATCTTCACCATATATAACTGAATCAAAAAATACCACTCTTTCACTGTTTTTATCAATTTTAATTCTTAATTTACCTTTTGCAGCATATTTCATGCAGTTATTAACGGGTATTTCATAAGGGGTTTCTGCCTGATAACCTATAAATCTGTCACCAAGTGTTTTTCTGAAATTATCAATTGCCTGTCTTTCTTTTTCATAATAGGATTCTTTTGCTTTATTATGAGTAGAATTTGTTGAGCCGAAAAATATCTCACCTTCAATGTAAACATTATCAATAATAACAATTTGAGTCTGCGGATTTGTAACATTGTCATTTTCAATAGTTTTAATTATTTCCATTAAATTATCATTTGTGTATCTGAGTAAATAAACATTTTTATTAAAATTTGGATTATATCTTAACTGATTATAGATTTCATTTAAGTTTTTATTAATTTCAGTTTGAAGATAATTTATTTCACTTCTTTCGTCAGTTTCTGCATAAACTGATAAAAACATCATGCTTAAAATTACAGTAATAAATAGAATTTTTTTCATAAAATCCCCCAAGACTTCGCTGTTGCGAAGTGTAATTTTACCTATCGGTAACGTGTAATGGCTTTCAGCCATGTAAAGACACCATGCGGTCTCAGTAAAGTTAGCTGTCGCCAACAGTTAAAACTTGATTTTGTTTGTCATTCTGACTTCACATCAGAATCCAGTATCCTGGCTTTAAAATCCAAAAAAGAGGTAGAAAATTAATTCTACCCCTTTTGTAATTAAAAGTAAATTTTTATCTTAAAGTTGGATATTCCCCAGCATTTATCTGCCAGATTGTTGTAAAATCCCAGCCTGTAAAAGTGCCCTGAGTTTTCATCTCAGCAGTTGTTTTACCAGTCGCTCCTTCAGTATTTATTCCCATTCCTTCTGTGTCCCCAGATGTGGTTGTGTCCCAGTAACAACCCGAAACTTCCGCACCTTCACTAGTATCATTATAACCTACAAAACCATAAGGAACATTATTTTCTTCATCGGTCGTTACAACACCAGTAGAATAAGAATTTAAAATTTTTGCGTTTGAATAATTAAAACCTGCAAACCCACCAACTTTAGCTGGATAAGGCTCAGCAGGAATACTATCAGGATTGATAGCATGTACATTTCCAGTTGCGTAACAATTACTAGTTGTTACATCAATTCCATTTGTACCAACAAGACCCCCTACATTCATAAGACCAGCCACATCACCTGTTGCATATCCTGACAGGTCAATGTCTTCTGTCTGTATAAAATGTTTATCAAGGTGATTTCTCACTTTATTCAGCTGAGCTGCTGTAGCAACCTGATATGGGTTCGCAATAGTTCCAGCACCACCGTTAAAATCAGACATTAGATTTCCTACAGTCACTTCAATATTATGTGAATCATCCATCAATCCATCTTTCACATCATGCAATATTGATACAGTCACAGATTCACCTAAATCAAAATTACTACTTGACTGAGCTAAAATAAATTCAAGTTCGCCATTTTCAAGTAAAAGTCTGATAATGTTTTTACCTGTATAAGAAACCAAACTCCAGCTTCCTGAAATATCATCCATTGAATTATAGAAAGTTCCATCAGAATAGAAATTTACATACTCTTTAGGGTCTGAAAACTCATCCACGACAAAAGCTTTATCGTTCAAATTTTCTGATATTAATCCCGAATACAATGCAAAATCAGGTAAAAGCTCAAGATACTGCATTTCAACATCAGTTATTTTTCCATCAGTTTTCTCAACAAATAAAGCATCATAAACATTTCCAGTTTGTGAAAGAATATAAATTGTCATTGTCATTGTTTTTCCAGAAACTACCTGAGATGCATTGAGAACTCCATCTGACAATGTATAAGGGTTTATTGTCATTACCTCACTGTCATCTGCTGTTAAAACTTCAACATTATTTTCAGTGAAATAAAGAATAAAAAAAAGACCAGAGAAAATTCTCCAGTCTTATAGAAAAATTTATATGTCAAGTTTACTTTATTCTACTGGTTCAAAATACTCCAGATTTTCTAAAGAAAAGTATTTATATTCGTTATTTCTTAAAAAAGCACCAAAATTAATTTTCATTGTTGTAATAGTATCAAATCCAGTAAATCCATTTATGTTTTCAGAAAAGAATTCGATATAATTGATTTTCAGATTAAGCAATTCCATATTTTCTTCAAAAGTAATTCTGTCTGTGTAAAATTCAGATACAAGCTGGAAAAAATTTCTATCCTCACTTAAAAATTTTGTATTACAGATTACATCAACTGGAAACATTAAATTTAAATTATCAAAAACCATAACAGTATTTTTTTCAAAATCAATTTCATAACCCCATCTTTCTCTTCCAAGCTCAAGAATATCACCTATTGCTTTTCTTTCAGGG
>JBAZDD010000195.1:0-4707 GCA_041654635.1 Candidatus Muiribacteriota bacterium | reverse complement strand
GATGTATGATTCAGCTTTTATTGATTATGGATTTTTTTATCGCAATATTTTCAACTCTGAATATGGTGGCGAAAAAAGAACTCCTGTAAATTTTTCAGTTTACTGGGCAAATCCTATAACTTGGGGCATGAGAGATAATTTTGTTGTTAACACAATAAAAAATATTGATATTATTAATTACCGCGGATTCAGAGAAGATGAGGTTCTTTTTAAAATCGATGATAATAATTATCCTAGAAACTCTATCAAATCAGCTGGTATTGGTTTGAATTATTACAGAAATAATGTTGTACTTCTTTCTTTTTCACCAGCGGTAAGAAAAATATGGGAAATTGATACTTCAAATTTTGTAAATAATCTGGCTGAGTGGCTTACATACGGGGCAAGAGATATTGTTGTAAAATTAAATGACAGAGCAGTAGCAGAAAATCAAAATCAATTAGAAAAATACTATGAAATGCTTGCTCAGATGATAATTAATTCATTTAATAATGATATTTACGAAGAATTTGATTATATTAAAAAATGTTATGATGAACAGAAAATTAAAGAAGAAATTTTTAAAACAGTATGCGATAAGCTTCTTGAAAAATATTATTCAACAGAAAGCTGGCAGAATACTCTTTCAATTAAAACAAGAATGGAATTATTAAAATAGTTAACCAGGAGTTTTTAAAAAATGGCATTTAAAATAATAGTAATTGGTGCAAATGCAGCTGGTTTATCTGCTGCAATGGAAGCAAAACGAGCAAATCCAGAATATAAAATTCAGGTTTTTGATAAAAGTAAATATATATCTTATGGAGCGTGTGCTCTTCCTTATGTTCTTTCAGGAAAAATTGATAATTATAAAAAAATATTTGCTCGGAGTGCTGAACATTTTACAAAAAATGGAATAGAAGTTTTTACTGAATCAGAAGTTACTGAAATTGATTTGAAAAATAAAACTGTAATTGTGAATAATCAAGAGTATCCCTGGGATAAACTGGTTATTGCAACAGGTTCTTCTTCAAGAAAACTACCATTTCAGAAAGAAAATTATTCTAATGTTTTCAATTTTGTTTCAATGGAAGAAGCACTTGAAGTGAAAAATTATATTGAAAAAAACAATATTAAAAAAGTTGCAGTAATTGGTGGGGGTTACATTGGTATTGAACTATTGGACGTTCTGACATCAATTAATATTGAAGTCAATCTTATAGAAATGTTCAGAATAATGACAGTTTTTGATGAAGAAATGCTTGAGCCGATTTACTCAAAAATTAAAAATAATAATTTGATAAAGCTTTTTGAAAATTCAAAAATTGAAGACTTTATTAAAAACAATAATAAAATAACTGGTATTAAAATGGATAATGGTGAAACTGCTGAATGTGAAATGGTTATTGTTTCAGCGGGGGTTATTCCAAATACTGAACTTGCTCAGAAAGCTGGTATTGCACTTGGAAAAACTGGGGCAATTAAAGTTAATACAAAAATGCAGACTAATAATTTCAATGTTTTTTCAGGTGGAGACTGTGCTGAAATTTTTAACAGTGTAACTGGTGATTTTGTATGGATACCGCTTGGTACTAATGCAAATCGAGCTGGTAAAGTTATTGGAAGAAATCTTGATGTTGCAAGTGAAGAAGTTAAAATACTTGGTGCTTCCATGTTGAAAATTTTTGATATTGAAATGGGTGCTGTTGGATTATCTGAAACCGCTGCTAAAAAGCTCAATCTAAATATTGAAACGAAAACAGCAGAATTTACACTGAAACCCCCATTCATATCAAGTGACAGAATACTTATGAAATATGTTATTGATAAATTTACCAGACAGCTTCTTGGTGCTCAGATTGTCGGGGATTCTGAGGTTCACGGTAAAATAAATTCAATTGCTGGTTTGATTTACAATAAAATGAAAGTGACTGATATTGAAAAAATTGATATGGGTTATCATCCTCTTTTATCAGGGGTATGGGATCCTATTATTTTAATGGCGAGAAAATTCTGATAAAAAAAAGGTGCCGGGTTTTAATCCGACACCTTTTTTGTTTACTTGATTTCGATTTTTTTTATTTCTTTTTCAGGTAACTCAGGTTTTTTAAAACCGACGTGTAATACACCGTTTTTAAATTCAGCTTTAACATCATTTTCTGTTATGTGTTCGCCAACCTGAAAGGTTCTTGAAAAAGAGCCATAGCTTCTTTCGCTGTAATAATAGTCTTTTTCTTTAACTTCATTGTTTTTTTCAGATTTTGCACTTATTGTTAGCAGGCCTTCATCAAGTGTAAGTGAAATATCCTCTTTTTTTACACCTGGAAGTTCAGCGTCAATTTTGACTTCACCGTCTTTTTCGTAAACATCTACTTTGAATTTTTTTGACTCATTAAATAGAGTCGATGGCAGAAATGTTTCTTCGTTATCGAAGAAATTTCGCCATATGTTGCTTAAATCAAGCATTTCTCCGAGTGGATTCCATTTTTGTAGTTTCATACCAATCGCCTCCTTTTAATTTTTCTTTTCTGGTGTTTCTAATTATTAATTTGCAAAGAGTATGCCGAAATTAAAATTGGCTTTTAATAAGGGTTTTTGTATAATCGATTGTAGATTTTTTATACAGAATGATGAAAAAATCATCGATTTTCTCCCGGGTTATCCGCGATTTATTCCCGTTTTTTACGCGATTTTAAAAATGTTGACTTTTCGGTTTTTTTTCGGTATAATCTAAATTATTTGATTAATATGGAGATTCTTATGATTAAAGTGACTGGTGCATGTGAGCATAATCTTAAAAATGTAAATGTAGAAATTCCGAGAAATTCATTAACAGTTATAACTGGACTTTCCGGTTCAGGTAAATCTTCTCTGGCTTTTGATACAATTTATGCTGAAGGGCAGAGAAGATATGTTGAAAGTTTATCTCATTATGCAAGACAGTTTCTTGGTATTATGAAAAAACCCGATGTTGAAAGAATAGACGGATTAAGCCCAGCTATTGTCATAGAACAGAGAGGGTATTCTCACAATCCGCGATCAACCGTGGGGACAATCACCGAAATATATGATTATTTCAGACTTTTTTACGCCAGAGTCGGTCAGGTATTCTGTCCACACTGTGATATAAAAATAAAAAGCAGATACAAACAGGATATTTTAAAAGATATAGCCTCACTTCCAGAAGACAAACGACTTATTATAATGGCACCTGTCATAAGAGGTAAAAAAGGTGAACATAAAAAACTATTTGAAAATCTTGAAAAGTCAGGTTTTTTAAGAGTAAAAATTAATGGTGAGGTTTATTCAATTGATGAAATTCCAGAGCTTGATAAACAGAAAAAACATACAATAAATGTTGTTGTTGACAGAATAAAAAATACTGCTGAAAACAGGGATAGAATTTCCAGTTCTGTTGAACTTGCGCTTAAAATGGGTGAAGGTATTGTTATAATAGAGGATTTTGAAACTGGTGAAGAAATTCTTTTTTCAGAGCATTTTGCCTGTCCTGAATGTGGATTTTCACTACCTGAACTTACTCCCAGATTTTTTTCTTTTAACAGTCCTTTTGGAGCATGCCCAAAATGTGAAGGTATAGGTTTTACAAAAAGTGTAGAACCTTCAATGATTATTGATAAAGATGTTCCGATTGGTAAAAATCCATTTATTCCTTTTAAGTCTAAAACTTCTGAAGGTTATTACAATGCAATTTTAAATGCAATTATTAAAGCTTATGATATTGATGAAAATAAAAAATTTGATGAATTGTCTGATTATCATAAAAAAATACTTCTTTATGGGACTGATAAAAAAGTTAGATTTCAGGTTACTGCTAAATCCAGCAAGTATGAAATTGACTCAAATAGAAAGCTGGAAGGTTTTGTCAGCAGACTGGAACGTCTTTACAATGATACTGATTCAGAAGAATCAAGAAAAAAAATTGAAAAATACATGATAATGAATAAATGTGAAGAATGTGGTGGAGCCAGACTTTCAAAAGAAGCTCTTGCTGTAAGAATTGGTGGTAAAAATATTGCTCAGGTCGTATCTTTATCTATTGAAAATACCAGAAAATTTATAACTGAATTAAAACTTACTAAAACTGAAATGCTTATCGGTAAACAAATATTCAGAGAAATTGATTCAAGACTCAGATTTCTTGAAAATGTTGGACTTTCTTATCTTACATTGGACAGGCTTGCATATACTCTTTCTGGTGGCGAATATCAGAGAATAAGACTGGCTACTCAGCTTGGAACAGGACTGGTAGGTGTGCTTTATGTTCTTGATGAACCTTCAATAGGACTTCATCAAAGGGATAATTCAAAATTGCTTGATACTTTAGATGGATTGAGAGATATAGGTAATACAGTTCTTGTGGTTGAGCATGATGAAGAAACTATAAGAAAAGCTGATTATGTAATTGATATGGGACCTGGTGCCGGCATTCATGGTGGAGAAGTTGTTTTTTCAGGTGATGTAAAAAAACTTCTTAAAAGTAAAGAATCGATTACAGCAAAATATCTTCGAGGAGAAAAAAAGGTTTTTACTTCTAAAACTGAGAGAATTACAACAAATGAATTTATCGAATTAATAAATTGTAATGGTAATAATCTTAAAAATATCAATGTGAAAATTCCTGTCGGGAAATTTACTGTAATTACTGGAGTTTCGGGCTCAGGTAAATCTACTTTGATTAACGATACACTTATCCAGCTTTGATGAA
This sequence comes from Candidatus Muiribacteriota bacterium, assembly GCA_041654635.1. Lineage (GTDB taxonomy): Bacteria > Muiribacteriota > Muiribacteriia > Muiribacteriales > Muiribacteriaceae > JBAZDD01. Next base: position 2 of record JBAZDD010000195.1, on the reverse strand, counting down.
AA
>JBAZDD010000194.1:0-4722 GCA_041654635.1 Candidatus Muiribacteriota bacterium | reverse complement strand
GTAAAAAAAAAAAGGCAGGTTTTTCAACCTGCCTTTTTGTGAGTTAAATATATTAAATATTAACCTTTTTTTACGTTTACTGCCTGAAGACCTTTCTGACCTTTTTCAACGTCGAAAGTAACTGTTTCGCCTTCAGCTAGTGATTTGAATCCGTCACCCTGGATTGCATTGAAATGAACGAAAACGTCATTCTGATCTTCACCTGTGATAAATCCGTAACCTTTTGCATCGTTGAACCATTTAACTGTACCTTTCATGTTTCCTCCCAATTTGGATAATGTGTTACTTTAAGTGACTTACAAGGAGGAAACAACAGCTTATGACTCACATAACTTTGTTTACCACACCCACGCAATCCTTAAACTTAACAAATTTATTATACATTAAAAAAAGTAAATGTAAAGTTTTTTTTATAAAAAGATTTTTTAATACCGGTTACCGCTTAATGAAAGTTGTATTAATCAAGCTCTTCTTCAAGTTTATCAATGTCTACTTTTTCTAAAAGTTCTTTTAAAGTTTTTAATTCTTCGATATTTAAAGTAATACCTTTACCCATTTTTTCGTGTGATTCATCCCAGTCACGGATATCAGCTTTAGGTTTTCTTCCGTTCCAGCTGACCATGTTAAGCTCTTTTGTCCAGCCTTTTGAACCTTCGCTTATTACACCGAAACTTTTTACTATGTCAAATTTAATTTCAGCCATAAAATCCTCCGTATAAAATTTAATAAATTTTACAATAAAACTGAAATCCCGTCAAATTTAAAAACAGTGAGTAAAGAAGAAACAGTGAGTGAGTTAATAAGAAAAAGCAAAAGCGTAAACAGTAATCAGTAATCCGAAAAAAGAAAAACATTGCCTTTAAGCCCATTTACAGATAACGGATTACCGATAACTCATATCGCTTTTACCTTCCGGTCTTACTCACTTATTTACTAACTAACTGCTTTTTTGTGTTTATATATTTTTATGTTATAATATTTATGTTAATTACTTATTCAGGAGTTAATATATGAAAAATAAAATTATTTTAATCTTTTTACTGGCTCTCTGTATTATTGGGCTTTCAGGTTGCAGAAAAAGAAGTTCAAGACCATCTGCAATACAGCTTATGCCTAAACATGAAGTAAAAATTCTTGATGAAAAAAAAGATGAGTTGATTGTTAAAGATAAACCTGTATTAACAGGTGATTATAAAGGTATAGTTGAAATTGAGAAACCTGAATATCAGGAATAGATTGACTGATTAATGAATAAATATAGATTTACTGGTCACAGAAAAGTAAATAATTTTATTGAATTTTTTTTATGGGCTCCTGTTAGAAGAAAAGTTGAACTTCATATTTACCATCCATTTGATAAAATAATTCCTATGAAAAAAGACTCTTACGGCTATTTTACAGCAAAAGTTGAATGTTGTGAAACTCCTTTTAAATATAAATACAGAATTAATGGCAGGCATGAATTCCCTGACCCGGCTTCTTTTTATCAGCCAGATGGAGTGCATGAATGTTCCCAGACATATTTAAACTCTGAATTTAAATGGGAAGATTCAAAATTTGATAATCATAGACTTGAAGATTATATAATTTACGAGCTTCATGTTGGAACGTTTACTGATGATGGTACTTTTTTTAAAGCAGCTGAAAAAATTCCTTATTTAAAAGAGCTTGGTATTAATGCTGTAGAAATTATGCCTGTGGCACAGTTCCCAGGTGTGCGAAACTGGGGTTATGATGGTGTTTATCCTTTTGCAGTTCAAAATTCCTATGGTGGACCGGATGGGTTGAAGTATTTTGTTAATGAGTGTCATAAAAACAATGTTGCTGTAATTCTTGATGTTGTTTACAATCATCTTGGACCAGAAGGTAATTATTTTTCTAACTTCAGCTGGTATTTTACTTCAAAATATCATACTCCATGGGGCGATGCTATTAATTTTGATGACAAATATTCAGATGGTGTCAGGAATTTCTTTATAAATAATGCATTATATTTTTTGGAAAATTTTCACATAGATGCTCTCAGACTTGATGCAATACATTCAATTTATGATTTATCAGCTAATCACTTTCTGAAAGAATTAAATTCTGAATGTAAAAAATTATCATCTAAATTAGAAAAACCACTTTATCTGATTGCAGAATCTGATTTAAATGATACAAAAATAATTGATTATACTGATAAAGGTGGCTATGGGATTGATTCTCAATGGCTTGATGATTTTCATCATGCTGTCTGGGCGTATATGACTGGTGAAACACAGGGATATTATTCAGATTTTGGAAATATTGAACAAATTTTTCAAAGCATTTCTTATGGATTTGTTTACAGAGGAAACTATTCAAAATTCAGAAAAAGGTGTTTTGGAAACGACTCATCTGAATTTGATGGAAAAAACTTTGTAAGTTTTATTCAGAATCATGATCAGGTTGGAAACAGAATGGCTGGCGATAGAATTTCTCATAATATTGAAATCCATAAATTAAAACTTATATCTGCTTTTTATATTTTAAGTCCATATATACCAATGATTTTTATGGGTGAGGAATATGGTGAAAAGAACTGTTTCAATTATTTTGTTGACCATGGGGATAAGAATCTTCTCAGAGCTGTTTCTGAAGGAAGGAAAAAAGAATTCAGGGAATTTTATAAAAAAGCTGAATTTAAAGACCCTGCTTGTAAAAAAACATTTGAAAGTTCAAAACTAAATTTTGATTTAATTGAAAAACCTTTTCATAAAGAAATTTTCTGTCATTACAAAAAAATAATCGATTTGAGAAAAAAGTATATTTCATATATTATGACAGGTAGAAAAAATATAAATGTAATTTTAGAAAATAATATTTTAACGCTAAAATATACTTTAGATAAAAAAAAGCTGGTTTTAAAATTTAATTTTTCAGGTAACAATACCATAATGCCTGGATGGAGCTATACACTTAAACTGGAGGAATAATGAGAATACCACTTTCAACATACAGAATTCAAGTTACTCCTGAGTTTAATTTTCAGAAAGCAGAGAAAATTATACCCTATCTTGATGAATTAGGGATTGATACTGTTTATTTTTCACCTGTTTTTGAAGCAAGAAAAGGTTCAACACATGGTTATGATGTAATAAATTCAAATAAAATAAATCCAGAGTTAGGTTCTGAAAACGATTTTAATTATCTTGCCCAGACAGTAAAAAAACATAAAATGGGATGGCTTCAGGATATAGTCCCAAATCACATGGCATACTCTTTTGAAAATGGTCTTATAATGGATATTTTTGAAAATGGAAAAAACTCTCCTTTCAGAAATTTTTTTGATATTAACTGGAATCATACTTATGACCATCTCAAAAATAAAATAATCGCACCATTTCTTGGTAGATTTTACGCTGACTGTCTCCATGACGGTGAAATAAAGCTTGTTTATGATAATCGCGGACTTTCTGTGGATTATTATGGCAACAGATTTCCACTTTCACTGAAATCCTATACCCATCTTTTTTCTCATAATATTGAAAAACTTAAAGAAACCCTGGGCGATGACAGGCAGGATGATTTTGTCAAATTTATGGGTATTCTGCATTTTCTTGGCTCATTCAATCTGCATGAAACAGAAGATAGTTTTTATAATCAGATTCACCCTGCAAAAACCATGTTGTGGGAAATTTATAAAAACAATCCATATATAAAAGAGTTTATGGATGAAAATTTGAAACTTTTCAATGGCATTCCTGGATATCCTGAAAGCTTTGATCTTCTTGACGATCTTCTTTCAAGGCAGGTTTATCGACTTACATACTGGAAAGTTGCAACAGAAGAATTAAATTATAGAAGATTTTTTACAGTAAATGATTTGATTTCACTCAGGGTAGAAGATTATGAAGTTTTTAAATATTCACATGAAACTATTTTCAATTTGAAAGAAAAAGGGATTTTAACAGGTTTCAGAATTGATCATATCGACGGTCTTTTTGATCCTGAACAGTATTTAAAAAGATTAAATCATCATGCACCTGAAACTTATGTTGTCATAGAAAAAATTCTTGAATATTCTGAGAATTTAAAAGAAGACTGGCCAGTTTGCGGAACAACTGGATATGATTTTTTGAATTTTTCAAATAATCTTTTCTGTAACAGGAAAAATGAAAAGAAATTAACAAATGCGTACGAAAAATTTTTAGGTTATAAAATTGATTATGATGAACTTGTAACAAGCAGAAAAAGATTGATTTCAGGAAAACACATGGCTGGTGATATTGATAATCTGGCACTTTTAATTAAAAAATTATCAGAAAAAGATAGACAAGGTCGGGATATTACTCTTTACGGATTAAAACGAGCTCTGGTAGAGGTTATGACATTCTTCCCTGTTTATCGAACCTATATAAATGAAGAAAAAGTTAGCAACACTGATAAAAAATATATTAAGTTTGCCATAAGAAAATCTATTTCAGATATGCCGGCAGCCTATCATGAGCTTAAGTTTATAGAAAAATTCCTTCTTTTTGATATTGGAGAAAACCTTTCTTTAAAAGAAAAACAGGAGCTTGTTGAATTTGTTATGAAACTTCAGCAGTTCACAGGACCACTTATTGCAAAAGGTTTTGAAGATACATTTTTATATATTTACAACAGATTGTGTTCATTAAATGAAGTTGGAGCAAATCCAAAGATTTTTGGAATCTGGTCTGAAGATTTTCATAAATTCATCAGTGAAAGATATAAACA
>JBAZDD010000193.1:0-4740 GCA_041654635.1 Candidatus Muiribacteriota bacterium | reverse complement strand
AGGCTGAGTATAAGAAGTGATAACCCCTTCATAATTTCTGAGTGCAAGTCTTCTGTCTGACTGAGAAACAATATAATTAGGCATTACAGGAATTTTCCCTCCACCACCTGGAGCATCAACTACAAACGTTGGCACAGCCATTCCTGTTGTGTGTCCTCTTAAATTTTCAATTATTTCAATACCTTTCGCGACTGAAGTTCTGAAATGAGAAATTCCTTTTGATAAATCACATTGATAAATGTAATATGGTTTTACTCTTATCATCAAAAGTTCCTGAACAAGTTTTTTCATTATTCTGGGACAGTCATTAACATCACGCAGCAATACAGATTGATTGCCCAGAGGTATTCCAGCATCAGCCATTTTTCTGCATGCTTCTTTTGCTTCAAATGTTATTTCATCATAATGATTAAAATGAGTATTTACATAAATCGGTTCATATTTTTTTAGCATATTAACAAGAGATTCTGTAATTCTCATTGGCATTACAACAGGAACTCTTGAACCAATTCTTATAATTTCGACATGTTCAATTGCTCTAATTTTCTTTAAAACGTATTCAAGAGATTCTTCATCCAAAGTAAAAGGGTCACCACCTGAAATTAGCACATCTCTTATTTCTGTGTGTTTTTTTATGTATTCAACTGCTTTATCAACATTTTCTCTTTCAAGATGAATATCTTCAAATCCAACCATTCTTCTTCTTGTACAGTGACGACAGTTCATAGAACATATATTTGTGATAAGAAGCAATACTCTGTCAGGGTATCTGTGGGTAAGTCCTGGAACAGGAGAATCAACATCTTCATGCAGTGGATCTGCCAAATCAGAAATATCCTCATTTAGCTCTTTAATACTCGGAACTGCCTGTAATCTGACTGAACACAGCTCATATTCTTTATCCATAAGCGCAGCATAATACGGAGTAATTGCCATTCTGAATTTTTCCAGAACTTTTGAAAGTTCTTTTTTCTGTTCTTCAGATATTTTGATAACTTTCTCTAAAGTCGGTATATCTTTTATTGCATTTTTAAGCTGCCATTTCCAGTCATTCCAGTTTTCTTCAGTAACATCTCTAAAAAGAGGAATATTTTTATATTCAACTTTTTTATACTGTTTCATTCAAAACCTCCTCAATTAATAAATCTCTCCATACAGCTTTCTGATTTCTTCAGACTCTCTTAAAATATTTAAAGTTAAATCTGCATGTCCTGCTGTATAACCATTACCAACAATCATATCAACATCTTTACCAACACCTTCTGCTCCAAGAGCCGCTTTAGTAAAAGAAGTTGCCATGCTGAAAAAATAAACTATCCCTTTATCTTTTGTCATAAGAATTGAACCCATTTCAGTATTCTGAATATTAACGCAGTTAATAACAAGGTCAGCCATTTTTCCAGAAGTTATTTTTTCGATATTATTATAACAATCAAGTGCATCTGTTGCATCAAGCTTAAGAATATGATTACAAAGATTTAATTTTTTGAGATATTCAATATTTCTGTCACTGTATTCAATACCTATAATACATCCATTAGGACCTACTCTTTTTTTTGCTTCATAAGCACAGAGCATACCTGATTTTCCACCTGCACCAATAATTACAACAGTATCATTCAATTTTACAAATCTTGCTGTCTGAGCTGGAGCTCCACAAACATCTAAAACAGCAAGCGCAAGTGATGGCTCTATATCATCAGGAAGAACAGCATAAATTCCACTTTCAAATAAAACTGCCTGAGCTTCAACTTTTACCTGGTCAATATCTTTTTTTATTTCGATTATTTTTTTAATTTTTAATGGAGTAAGTGAAAGAGAAACAAGACTTGCAATTCTGTCACCCGGTTTAAGAGAAATTTTTGACAAAAGAGCATCTCCAATCCTTGAAACAGTCCCTATAAACATGCCACCTGAACCTGTAACAGGATTCTGCATTTTTCCTTTTTCATTTACAATTGTGTTTATAATTTCTGAAATTTTGTTTTCATCACCTTCTGCCTGTTTTTTTATCTGAGTAAAACTTGCTGAATCAATATTAAGAATTTCTACATCTACAAGTATTTCATTATCATATATTTCAGAAAAATCATTATTAATTTTCATTGCTGGTTGCGGAAGAACACCAGCAGGCTCAATAACTCTGTGTGTTCCATAAGGATTTCCTTTTTTCATCATTCACTCCTTAATTTTAAAAGTTTTCTAACATCATCTGGTTTTGCTATTTCAAATCCAGCTTCATGAGATATTCTTACTGCTCTTTCAACCAGTTGAGCATTACTTTTTGCCAGCACACCTTTAGAATAATATATATTATCTTCAAATCCAACACGAATAAATCCACCTGTTGAAATCGCTCCATAATGAGAAAGAAGTGAAGCTCTTCCACCTATTCCCATAACTGTAAAAAAACTTCCCTGGGGAATTTTTGAAACAAGAAAATTTAGATTTTCCACTGAATATTTTACTCCACCCGGAACATTTAAAACAAAACCATAATGAAATGGTGGTTTTATAAGATTTTCTTTTATAAGAACTTCTGCTCCATATACATGAGATAAATCAAAACATTCAAGTGTTGGTCTGACTTTATATTTTTCCATTGCGCTGGCAAATTCTCTCATTACTGGCAATGTATTTACTATATATTCATCACCAAAATTTACTGTTCCGCAGTCAAGAGAAGCCATTTCCGGCTCCAAAGTTACAGGAGCAAGTCTTTCTTCTGGGGTCATTCCAACAGCACCACCTGTTGTAACTTCTATAACTACATCACATTTTTTTCTAATTAATGACATAGCTTTTTTAAAAACTTCAATATCCTGAGTCGGATTACCTTTTTCATCTCTTACATGAAGATGAATAATTGAGGCTCCTGCCTCATAAGCTTCATAAGCTGATACAGCAATTTCTTCAGGGGTAACCGGAAGAGCTGGATTATGTTCTTTTGTTGTTTCAGCACCTGTAACAGCACAAGTAATTACCATTTTATTCATAAATACCTCTTTAAAATTTTTTAATATCATCAGCAAGAATTAATTCAGCATCTGTTGCTTTTATTACTTCTTCAACAGTGGTATCTTCTGATATTTCTTCAAGCACCAGTCCTTCTTTTGTAACACGGATAAAAGCAAGTTCTGTAACAATAATGTCTACTACTTTTACCCCAGTTAAAGGAAGTGAGCATTTTTTAAGTATTTTTGAGCTTCCATTTTTATTTGTATGTTCAGTTGCTATTATTACTTTTTTAGCCCCCGTAACCAGATCCATTGCTCCACCCATTCCTGGAACCATTTTCCCTGGTATCATATAATTCGCAAGATTCCCATGGGAATCAACTTCAAGTGCACCAAGCACCGTTGCATCAAGATGACCACCTCGTATAATTGAAAATGACATTGCAGAATCAAAAAAACATCCACCAGGAAGAATTGTAACTGGGCAACCTCCTGCATTTGTCAAATCAGCATCTTCTTCCCCAGGTTTTGCTGCTGGACCTAATCCTGTAAAGCCATTTTCAGAATGCAGAAGAATTGTTTTGTCTTCAGGAAGAAAATTTGCACAGAGTGTTGGAAGACCAATACCAAGGTTTACAAGTGAATTATCATGGAATTCTTTAACAATTCTTTTTGCTATTCTTTCTCTTTTCAACTGTTTATTATCATTATTCATATTTTCCCTCCACAATTGTATGAACAAATATTCCTGGTATTGTTACATCTTCTGTTCCAATTTCACCTTTCTCAACTAATTTTTCTGTTTCAAGAATTGTATGCTTTGCTGCCATTGCCATTACTACATTGAAGTTTTTTGCTGATTTTGCAGTAAAACCATTTCCTGTTACATCTGCAATATTTGATTTAACAAAAGCAAAATCTGCTTTTATAGCTGTTTCAAGTATATAGTTTTTACCTTGTATATAAATTACCTTTTTTCCTATTTCAACTTCTGTTCCAAGTCCTGTCGGGGTTAATATTCCACCAAGACCAGCCCCGCCACATCTTATTCTTTCAGCAAAAGTTCCCTGAGGAACCAACTCAACTTCAAGTTCGCCAGAATTCATTTTTTTACCTGCTTCAGGATTTAATCCTATATGGGTTGCTATAAGTTTTCTAACTCTTCCTGCAACTATAAGTTTTCCAACTCCTTTGTCAGGATAACCTGCATCATTACATATTATTGTAAGATTTTTAGCACCATTTTCAATCAGTGCATCGATAAGGTTAAAAGACTGACCACAACACATGAATCCGCCAATCATAATTGAGCTGTTATCGGTAATCTGACTGACTGCTTCTTCGGGTTTAAGAATTTTTTTCATATATACCCCTTTATTTTTGTTATATAAATATTTTTGCTAAAATTATAACGAATTTAAAGATTTAAAGCAAGAATATTTGAAGCAGTGAGTGAGTGAGAAGTGAATAAGTAAGAAAGTTAAATCAAAAACGTGAGAAACGCGGATGAAACGGGAATGAATCTTAAGAGCCGTAAACGGTAATCAGTTATCCGTAATCCGAGAAATCAAGAACTTAAGAGCCGTAAACGGTAATCAGTAATCCGTTATCCGAGAAATCAAGAACTTAAGAGCCGTAAACGGTAATCAGTTATCCGTTATCCGAAAAAGCAAAAATATTATCAAAAAAACTCATTGAGAATTGCTGAAAACATTTGGATATATTTGATTTTTTATTAATATTGTGATATAAATTTACTATGAATAAAACCTACCATCACATA
>JBAZDD010000192.1:0-4748 GCA_041654635.1 Candidatus Muiribacteriota bacterium | reverse complement strand
TAACGCCTTGTTTAATAAATGTGCAAGAGATGAATTTTAAATTTGTTTCTGGTATAATATCTCTATGAAAAAATTACCTATTGGAATTTCAACGCTTGATAAAATAATAAATGGTGATTGTGTATATGTTGATAAAACACAAACAGCATTAAAACTTATTGAAGATGGTGGGGGTTATTTTTTTCTTTCCCGACCTAGAAGATTTGGTAAATCCTTATTTTTAGATACTTTAAAAGAAATATTCTATGGTAATAAAGAGCTTTTTAAGGGTTTATATATTTATGATAAGTATCCTTTTGAAAAACATCCTGTTATTAGAATAATATTTGGTGATGGAAATATTGAAAGTAAAGAAGATTTGAATAAAAAAATTTCAGTAATTCTGAAAGAGAATCAAAATGAATTAGATATCGAAATAGAAAATACAGATAATGATGTTTCTGATATTTTCCGTGAAATGATAATAAAATCATATAAAAAATATAATAAAAGAGTTGTTATATTAGTAGATGAATATGATAAACCTATTTTAGATAATATTGAAAATAAAGAAGTTGCAAAAGAAATTCGTGATGAGCTTAAAGGCTTTTACTCTGTAATTAAAAATTCAGATGAATATTTAAAATTTGTATTTTTAACAGGAGTAAGTAAATTCAGTAAGGTAAGTCTTTTCAGCGGGTTAAATAATTTAAATGACATTACTTTAAACCCCAATTATGCAACAATATGTGGGTATACTCAAAGTGAATTAGAACATAGTTTCAAAGAGCATTTACAAGGGCAGGATTTAGATAAAATCCGGCAGTGGTATGATGGGTATAAATGGCTTGGTGAAAGTGTTTATAATCCGTTTGATATTCTGCTTTTTATTGACAATAATTTTGATTTCAGAAATTACTGGTTTTCTACTGCAACTCCGACATTTTTATTAAAACTTATTGAAAAAAACAATTATTTTATACCTGATTTTGAGAATATTATACTTGATGAAACTTTGTTAGGGAGTTTTGATGTAGATAATATTCAATTAGAGGCATTAATGTGGCAGACTGGATATTTGACAATAGACAGAGTTGAGGATTTGCTTAATATTAAAGAATATTATATGAAAATTCCAAATCTGGAAGTTGAAATGTCATTAATGAGCGAGATTTCAGAATTCCTGACTAAATCAGTTGAAAGCAAAAAACATTCAAATAATATGCTTCGCGCATTATTAAAAAAAGATATGCAAAGTTTTGAAAACAGTTTAATTTCTTTATATGCTTCTATTGCAAATAATAATTTCACTAATAATAAAATGTACGAATATGAAGGATATTATGTAAGTGTGTTTTATTCATATATAAAAGCTCTTGGTCTGGATATAAAAAATGAAGATCCTTCAAACAAAGGAAGAATTGATATAACAATTATTCTGCGAGAAACTATATTTATAATGGAATTTAAAACAGATGGTGGTGGAGCTTTAAAACAGATTAAAGAAAAAAAATATCATCAAAAATATGTCGATTCAGGAAAAGAAATCATTCTTATTGGAATAGAGTTTGATAAGCAGGAAAAAAATATTTCAAAAGTTGAATATGAGCAGGTAAAATAAAATGCGTACAAAGTCGCAGGAAAATCGCGTATAAAATGCGAGTAAATCGGGAATGAATTTAAAGAACGGTAATGACTAATGCGTAATGCACCGGTTCGACCCCTTTTTTCCTTCTAAAATTATAAAGTGTTTTTGAATCATTCACCGTTCAGAAGCTACAAAATATGCGGATGATTTCACAAGAATTATGGGATAAGATAAGGATAATTATTATGAAAAATCACTTAATGATTTATGATGATCGAAGTAAGGGTTATTTTTCGAATCATTTTTATCTGTTTTCTGGAAAAGGTGAGATGAAAGATACAAAAGCTTTAGGTGTAGTTTTTTCTAAAAACAAAATATTTTTAAATGATGTTTTAAAAAAAATCCAAGAGAAACTAATTCCAAAAAAAAATGAGTATAATGTTTATATAGAGCCATATGTTAATGCAAAAAAAGATAAACGGATCGATATACTTATTACTTATTATAATAATAAAAAAGAAAAAGTGGCAATTGTTTTTGAAGCTAAGAATAAAACATGTGTAATTACAGAATCTAGTAGAAACAAACTAAATAATCAAGTTGTAAATTATATTGATGACATAAAGAAAAATTTTAATGTAATAGATTTAATCCCCGTTACTTTGACGAAAAATAAAATAATAGAAAAAACTAATGAAAATCAAAATTATGAAATCAAAAATATTACATGGGATGAAATTATTGCAATGGGTAATAAGGAAAAATTTAAAAATATAGAATTAATTAGTGAATTTATCAGTTTTTTAATAAAGGAGAATAAAGGTATGAAGTATTATGAGAAAGAGGTCTTATCGTTTCCGGCTGGGAAATCTATAAACCTAATTAAAAAATATGGAATTTATTCTTGCCCTAATACTTCAAACTACAATAAAGGGTGTAAAAAAAGTTTGTTTTTAACTTTCAGAGGAGAAAATAGTGTAATGGAATTTCTTTACAAACTTGAAGATATTATAGAAATAAATATTGATCCTCAACCTGATTATAAATATATAGAACAAAGGTTAGGTAAAGATGTTTCGCAAAGAGTTCGGGGTTATTTGGGGGATATGAAAAAAGCGGAATTTTGTAACGAAAATAAACTTAGATTATATATATTGAATACAGATGAGAAGATAAAACTTGATAAAAAACCAAAGCCAGAAACAAATATACAAGGAGTTGCCTATTTTAGGTTATGTGACATCCTATCTAAGGAAGAAATTGAGGTTTCAAGTAAAAAAAACTAAATAAAATTAAAGAAAAATCTATCTAAATGAGAATCTCCCAGTATAATCAACCGAGAAAATGTTACATTAAGACCAGCAAAAAAATGTGCTTGATTTTTCAGTTATTATATTTTTCTCATTGTTTCTCCTTGCGATATAATAATATAGTATTTTTGAATTATTCACAGTTTAGAAACGACAAAATTTTGGGATGAGGTAAAAATGAAATCGGAAAAATGTTTGAGATAAAAGAAATTTCGGTATCATCAATAGTTAAAAGATTTGAAGTTGATATGGAAAACAATCGGGAAAATAAAGAATTGGTAAACCGTGTAATGCGTATTGCACCGGTTTGACCCCTAAAAATTTTTATGAATATTTTTTAAAACTTTAATGAATTAAATTTTTGCAAATAAATAGTTTTAATGATAAATTTTATATTGAAAAAATAAAGAAATTGGGTCAGATTTTTTTTTAAATAAACTAATGCGTAATGCACCGGTTTGACCCCTTAGTTCCTTTTTTAAAGTTGACTTTAGAAATTTTTTTAAATAATATTTTATAAATGGGAGGGGTGTATGTTAAGAAAATGCTTTTTAATATTTGTTATAATGGTGTTGATTCAAAATTTATCTGCATTTGCTGAAAATCCTATTATGAAAATTAATCAATCAACTTTTGCTATTATGATTTACAGCGATTCAGGAGCAAAAATTGGAGAAGGAAGTGGTTTTTTTATTTCAAAAGACGGTAAGTGTATTACAAACAATCATGTTTTAAGTGGTGCAGAAAATGTAATGATAAGATTGCAGGATGGAACTGAAATTAAAGATTTAAAAATAAATGATTTTAGTGAAGAAAAAGATATAGTTTGTTTCCAGACTCAAAGTAATCCGAATCATTACCTGAAACTAGGAGATTCCAATACTGTAAATGAAGGAGATCCAATTTTTGTTTGTGGTAATTCTCTTGGAGAATACTCAAATTCAATTACTACAGGAATTATTAGTGCAATTAGATACAATGAAAAAGGTTATAAATATTTTCAGATCTCAGCTGCGATATCTCCAGGAAATAGTGGTGGTCCAGTTTGTCTTGAAGATGGAACTGTTATTGGTATAGCAACAGCATCAAATGTAAATGGGCAGAATCTAAATTTTGCTGTTCCAATTAACTACGCAAAAGGTATGCTTGACACCAGAAAAAATTTAAGTTTAGAAAAATACTCTTCATTATCTATGGTAGGTGGAAAACATATAATAATTTCAGAAAAAGAAGAGTCTGATTATGTACATCCAGATACTGATATTAATAAAAGGGTAGTAATTTTACCATTTACTGGTTTCAGTCAGTTTGAAGGTGACGTTGGCGAGAAAATTCAAGAAAGTTTGATTTTGAGATTTAAGGCAAATTTTGGAGAAGAAAAAATTTATATTGAAGATATGAACACAGTTAGAGAAGTATTGAATACAACATCTGGAGATAAATATGATAAAATTCTTACTAAATTATCAAAAGAAGATATTAGAAAAATAGCCCTGAAATTACGTGCTAATACTGTTGTTCATGGTCATGTCAATCATTATCAATGTGGTGTTATTCAAAAATATGTTCTATATTTAGGTATGGTTTCAGTTATAGAAGGTAAATTTAATATTGATTATGGTTTTTATAAACTTGATAGAGATGAAGATATTGTAAAAGGAAATTTTAGAAGAACTCAGGAATTTAAAAGCATTTATGACGGTATGCATAAAGTCGGTAGTTTTATCATTGGTGCTTTTAAAGACAAGTTTGGAGAGTTTAATAAATCAAACAAGTATCAAAATAATAAAGTGAAAGTTAAATTAGATAAAGGTGATTTTAAAGTTATACCAGTATCGAATTAAGAAAAAGATTAGGCGCTGAATCAATGA
>JBAZDD010000191.1:0-4760 GCA_041654635.1 Candidatus Muiribacteriota bacterium | reverse complement strand
TTCACCAAATAATAAATTACCACGGGGGCGATTTTATTCTAACCCGGCAGGAGAGGGTATGTCAAAGAAATTAAATAAAATACTTTTTATAATCTTAATTTTTCAACTCATTCTTACAATTAATGTAAGTTCAAGTGAAATACCATCAAGTTTTTCGATAAGCTCATCATCTTATGAAGAAGTGGTTTGCGGTGGGCTTGTGTTTGATATTCCAGAAAAAACATTTTCTTCTGAAAATAAAATAATTGTTCAGAAAACTACACTTGCAGGAGCAGGATACAATGATACTATAAGACCAGCAGAAGATGCTTTTTTAAAAAATACAGATATTTATTATGAAATAAATCTTGAAAATCAATCAAATTTTAACAGGTTTATCTCAGTATCTTTTCCGTTTACAACTTCTGATATTCCAGCTGGATACAGTTACAATGATATGAAAATTTATTACTTTAACCCTTTTGAACAGAAATGGAAAAGAATAGGTGGCGAAATTATAAAAGTTGATGATAATAATTTTTTTGTTAAAGCTCAGTTTAATCATTTCAGTCTTTTTACAATTGTGGCTGATTCATACAGATTTTCTGGAAATTCACTTCAAAATATTGTTGTTTCTCCAAACCCGTTTGCTCCAGGCGGTAAAGTAAATAAAGAAATTGTTACTTTTAAATTTGAACTTAAAAATCAGAGTGATATTACTTTCAGACTGTTTGATAGAACTGGAATAGTAATAAGAGAACTTGCGCATAATAAAACTTTTACTGCGGGTGTAAATACAATTGAGTGGGATGGTAAAGACAGCAGGGGAAGAATAGTTCCAACCGGGATATACATATTTAATTTTCTTGTCAGAGCTGACAATAATAAAGTGGATAAAAAATCGGGAACGGTTATTGTTTCAAATAAATTGAGAGCAGGAAATTAAACACATGAAAAAAAAATTTTTTATTTTAATATTATTATGTTTTCTGATTTCAGTGTATGCTGAATTTGAAGAAACAGATGTAAGTGTTGCAAGTATGGCTTTAGCTGGAGCAGGAAGTGCTTTTATAAACGATGCTCAATGTATTCATATTAATCCGGCTATGCTGGCTGATCTAAAAAAAGGACAGATTTACAGTTTTCATACTCAGGCTTTTTCGATTGATGAGCTATCAACTTCATTTAATGCAATGGCTCATTATATACCGAGAATGGGAGCTTTTGCTGTATCTTCTCTTGATTTTGGTAAAAATGATTATAGAGAAAATACGTACAGTTTTACATTTGCAACAAACATGTTTGAAAATTCAAATTTTGGAATAAATATAAAACAGCTTCGCTCAAACATTGTTAATACAGATAGAGCATCTGCAACCTCTTTTGACATTGGGTTTACGGGTGTACTGGCAAATACAGATTATGCTTTCAGTGTAAAAAATTTAAATGCCCCCACAGTAAATGAAACTGTTCCAAGAATACTTCAACTAGGATTTAAAATGAAAAATTCAGAAAAAGCATATACATTTTTTGATTTGTCAAAAGTCGATTCCTATGGAGATATTAAAGGAAAAGTAAGCATACGTCTTGGTAAGTTTTTTCAGCTTGGGGATAATTTTTATGCTATGTGTGGTTATTCCAGCAATCCATATAGAATTGCAGGTGGATTTAAGTTTGAAATAGGCAGTAAATGGGTTGTTGATTATGCTTTTTCTGCTACAAAAGATTTATCACCAGCACATGCAGTTGCTTTCAGGATGAATATATGAAATTAAAAAAAATTACAATTGTTTTTTTAATATTTATCTCAATACTTTCATTTGGAAGGGTGGAGGACAGACTGGATTTAAACAGAGCTTCCATGAGAGAGTTGACATTTTTGCCAGGAATTACACAGGAGCTTGCTCAGGCAATTGTTGAATACAGAAAATCCAAGGGTGGATTTCAGAGAATTGAAGAGCTTCTTCTTATTGTAGGAGAAATTATTTTTGAAAATATAAAATATGATATTTTTGTTACTCCACCAGAAGTAATTGCAAAAGGAACGCTTTCTGGGAGAATGACTTTTGGTATGGTTGAAGACAACAGATATATTGACGGAAGACCATTTAATTTAACTATGAATTTCAAACAAGGTGACACTTTTAACGGATATTTATCTCAGGAAGGATATACATTTAATTCTGATAATCAGGCAAGAATGAAAGATAATGTAAGTAAATCATTTACTTATTTTATTTATGATTATGTTCCTGCTTTTGATGAAAGAAAAAATGTTTTTGAAAAAAGTATTTTTAAAGTTATTACAGTTGAAGAACAGAAGGCCAAAGATGATGATTTGAAAAATGAACTTTCAGAAAAATTCGGTTCAAGATTGAGTGTGAAAGATGATGACAGATATGTTACAGGTTATTTTGCTTCAAATCCTTCGGTTGTAGAATATTTTAAACATCCTGAAATTATCGTCAGAGCTGAAGATAAAAAAGAAAAACTACCTCTTAAAATTGAGGATAGAGATGATTATTCAGTTCAAAATCTTGAGCGTTTCAATGAATTAATAGAAGATAGTGAGGAAAATCGTGAAAAAGCAAAAGAAAATAACAGGAATGTAATTAGAAAATTGTTATATAAAGTAGATTTTGGGAATGTTTCTTCACCCTATGTAAGGTCACCAAAATATATCAATACAAGTGGTGATGGGTTGTCAGTTGATGCATATACAGATAATGCCGATTTTACAGTTTTTTATTATAAATCAAATTATCAGGAACATGATGATCCGACTTATGGTGCAAGAATTGAAAGAAGTTTTTCAAATACCCGAGTTGGAACGGTTTTATATACTCTTGACAATGAAAAAACTGATAATACTTTTAATCATTTCATGTTATATGGTGATAAAAGTTTGGACAGACAAACCAGTTTATATATGGAATATGGAACAATTTTTAACATTCTTGATTCTTTTTATATCAGAACTGATACAAGATACAGAAAAATGAATGTTTCAACTGTGCTTAATATTACATCAGCACATTTTGATGATTTGAGCGAACTTGAACCTTTTGGTGCTCTTAGATGGTCAACTCTTGTGGCAGGTGATGTAATAAATCCTTATCTTAAAATTGAGTATTTTCTTCCAGAAGGTAACAGACTTATTTTTGAAACTTCTCACAATGAATCTGCTAATATTGATTCAAAGGGAAAATACAGGGAAAGTATTTCATCAATGGCAAGTTTAACATACAGATACAGGGTTAATCCAAAATTCAGAACAGAAACTATTTTAAAAACTGACAGAAAATTAAAAAGAGGACAGGGTGGTTCAACAGATGGTGTAACTTATGAATACACAACAGGATCAATGTTTTTTGAATATAAACCAGACAGAGATTTTACATTTACAACAAGATTCAGAAGAGACAGCGATACCGAAAGAGACGGGAATTATTTAAATATATCAAATTACAGCATAAGTAAGAATTTAAATAAAAATACTAATTTTTCATTTTCTACTTATTCTGAAAGACCTCCGGGACTGTCAAAATTTAGAGAAAACCGATTCACTCTGAATCAGAAATTGTCATCAGTGATGAATTTCAGACTCAGAAACACAAGACAGTTTACAAATAACAATAGTGGTGTAAGAAGATATCTTGGCTGGACAGAGTTTATGTTTACTTTGAATTTTTAAAGGATAAAAAAATGAAAGCATTATTACAGAGAGTTCACAGTGTAAAACTTGAGGTTGAAGGAAGTTTATTTTCTTCAATAAATAAAGGAATTCTTGTTTTTTTAGGGGTTGAAAAAAAAGACAGTTATTCCGATATAAATTATATAGCAGATAAAATTGTTAATTTGAGGATTTTTGAGGATGAACATCAAAAAATGAATTTATCTCTAAAAGATATCGATGGTGAATTGATGGTTGTTTCTCAGTTTACATTGGCAGGTGATACAAAAAAGGGTAGAAGACCTGGTTTTGACAACGCTATGCCGCCTGATGAGGCTGAAAAAATTTATTGTGAATTTGTGAATTATATTAGTAAGAATCATAATATGAAAGTTAAGACAGGTGCTTTTGGAAAACATATGAATATTAGTCTTATAAACGATGGACCGGTTACTTTTATTATAGAAAAATAATCAGGAGGTTTTATGTATTGCCCCAACTGTAAAGTAAATTACAAAGATGGCTTGACAGAATGTATCAACTGTTCTGAAACACTTGCACCCGGAATAGTGTGTATTGATTGTGGTACTGTTAATAAAGAAGATTCTTCAGTATGCAATTTATGCGGATATGTTTTTGATAAGACAAAAAAAATGGTAAAAACCATGGAAAAAAATCGCTCAAAACCATCTCTCGAGATGAAAGAGTATAAAAAAATCTGTAGAAATGGTCATATTAATGATATTAACAGAATTTTCTGCTCTGAATGTGGTTCAACATTAAAATATGTTCATCAGAAAGATATTAAAAAATATGCTGGAAACAGATGGGGAATACTTAGAAGCATAATAAATATGATTTCATAATTGTTTTTAGCTTTTAAGATTCATTCCCGTTTTATTCGCGTTTCTAAACGCGTTTTACCCGCGTTTAATCCGCGTTTCATACGCGTTTTAAATTTATAACTTGATTTTTAAATTCAAATACTCTATTATTTCATTATAATGAATAAGAGCGTTGATTTTTATATAAATAAAATAATTGTTTATTTTCTGTATTTTGTTGTTTTTACAACTCCTATGGTTTTTTCAAAATATACAAAACAAAA
>JBAZDD010000190.1:0-4776 GCA_041654635.1 Candidatus Muiribacteriota bacterium | reverse complement strand
AGGACCACTTATTGCAAAAGGTTTTGAAGATACATTTTTATATATTTACAACAGATTGTGTTCATTAAATGAAGTTGGAGCAAATCCAAAGATTTTTGGAATCTGGTCTGAAGATTTTCATAAATTTATAAGTGATAGATATAAACACTTTCCACATACAATGAATACAACTTCAACTCATGATACAAAAAGAGCTGAAGATGTCAGAGCAAGAATAAATGTGCTTTCAGAAATCCCAGATGAATGGGAAAAAAATGTTAAAAAATGGAAAAAATTAAACAGTTATTTTAAACATAAAAGTGATAATTTTGACATGCCTTCTCCAAATGATGAATATCTTATCTATCAGACCCTTGTTGGCACTTTTCCTTTTGAAAATCAGAACATAACCCAAGAATATGTTGAAAAAATTAAAAATTATACTGTAAAAGCCATACGTGAAGCAAAAGTTTATACTGCATGGATTGCAAATGATGAACAATATGAAAAATCCTGTATTGATTTTGTTGAAAAAATACTAAATCCCGCAGATAATAACACTTTTCTTGATGAGTTTGTAATATTTGCTCAAAAAATTAATTTTTTTGGAATGATTAATTCTTTATCAGGAGTTGTGTTGAAAATACTCTCCCCAGGTGTGCCTGATTTTTATCAGGGAACAGAATTATGGGATTTTTCTCTGGTTGATCCGGATAATCGAAAACCTGTTGATTATGAATTAAGAAAAAAATATTTAGATGAAATTTTATATGAATACAAAGACAAAAAAAATCTTGTCAGTAAACTTTTAAAGAGCTATAAAAACGGTAAAATCAAACTTTATTTTACATATCAGCTTTTAAACTATCGCAAAAAAAACAGTGATTTATTTAATTCAGGTGAATATATTCCACTAAAAGTTGAAGGGAAATTCAAAAATAACATAATAGCATTTGCAAGAAAGAAAGATAAAAAATACATAATCTGTGTTATTCCAAGATTTTTAACAGAAATAACTGAATTTAATACATTACCTCTGGGTAAATTATGGAAAGACACAAAAATTGTATTGCCTGTAAAAAGTGATAAATGGAAAAACATACTTACAGACGAAATTATTAAAGGAAAAAATAAACTTCATATATCAGAAATTTTTACAGAAATACCTTTTGGTGTGATTGCTAATTAGTTTTAATTTATTTTTTTTTGAACAGATTTTTAAAACCAGTAGTTATTTTATCTTTTATATTATCAATCTCAGGTTTTATAATATCAGTTTTTTCCTTAATCTGTTCTTTAATTTCATTGTACTTATCATTTCTTTCAATTCTTGTTAAACGGTCTTCAGCAAGGGGAAGCAGATTACCGGTTTTTTTCTTATCAATTCTTTTTAACACATAAATTGCACTGTGTATTTCTCTTTTATTATTTGAATAAACCATTTTTTTAAGCACTTCAATAACATCATAAGTATTTTTACTTTTCATGAATTCAGCAACATTAGCTTTAACTCGTGCATCTTCATCTTCAACAAGAGAAATAATATTTTTAAATGTTTTTTCATTATCAAGCATTGTAAGAGCTTCAACTGCATTAGCTCTGATTCTGGGGTCTCTGTCGTTAAGAAAAGATATTAAATCATTTGCATCATCTTCAGCACCGATTTCACCTAATGTAGAAATCATTGTAGCTTTAACAAATGGGTCTTTTTCTTTAACCATGAATTTTTTTATAAATTTTTTATTTTCAATCATTTTTTTAACTCTAATCTGTTTTAAAAGGGCAATTTTTTTATCAGAATCATCGCTATCAAGTATTTCATCAGGATTATAAATAAAAATCTGTTGTTCTTTTTCAATCTGTTCATTAAGAGTGTGATACACATAGCGGGCAAGTTCCTGAGTTTCTTTATCCTGAATTTTAATAAGAATTTTTTTTACAATATCTCTCTTTTTTTCAAGAGAAATATCGCTGGCTCTGATGATTTTATCAAATATAAGTTTTTTTTCCTGTAAATTACATTCAGGAAGTTTTCTTAAAATTTTTTCCATTATAAATACTCCAGAACCTTTTAAATAGCGACTATTTTTTTATAGTTCGCTGAATTCTTCTGCCAACAGCATTTCTTAAAGCTGTGGTATCAGTTAATGTTGATTTTTCTTTATAAATCCAGTCATACTGCATGAACCTTTTTGCAGCTTCTTTAATTACAGCTTCATCATCAGTGCTTAAAACCTGCCCATAAATAATTGAATATGTGAAAATAAGAGGAAGTTCATAACCCAGAAAATTGGTAATTATTTTATTTTCACTTTTTAATTTTTTTATATCTTCGAGAGTATTTTTCGTCTGACTAATAAAATTGGTATCATTTCTGAATTCATAAACAATATCATCCCACATTTCTTTTTCAATTTTATTTAAAATAGAAAGTGATAAACTGTCTGAAATTGAATTTACATTTTCAATATTTTCTATTAATCTGTCAAATTTGGAATAATCAAATTCTAAAGCCATTTCTTTAATGTTTTTATTATCTATAAAAAAATTGTAGTTAAAAATATTCAAAATAAAAGGACTTTCAGGCGAATAATCAAGCAATCCGTTAGTAAGAATTTTAGCAAAGGTTGTGTATTCAGGCATTTCTGAAAAAACAGCATCAATTTTCTGATGATAATTAAAAATTTTTCTTACTTCACGTGGATTATCAAGTTCAAGAATATTTAAAACAGGATAAACAATGGTAAGATAATATAGTCCAATAAGTTTTCTAACTTTAAGATGATTCAGTTTTGTACTATCAAGTTCGCTAAGAAGAATTTTTACAGTATTTTCAAAATCAGCTGGATTGTTAAATGTTGGAGTTAATTTTTCAATATAAGAAGGATCAATAAAAACGTTAAATGTTAAATCTTCATATTTTTTTATAAATGAATTATAGCTTTCTTTATAAAAAACAGTTCGCTTCTTGTCAGAAAGCGGTATTTCAGGATGGAAAGCAGCAAGAAAAACACCGGTAGAGTTAGAATAAAAACCATCTATTGTTTTTGAGTCAAAATGAACTTCAGAATTTTTATCTAAAATTGAGTTGAAAGAAAAAACAGGATAATCAAAAGTACCCTTTATATCAATATTTTCAAAATAATATTTTCCAGTTGAAGCATTTGAGTTAAAAACAGCATTACCGTTAAAAATCTTACTGTTTTTTAAGCTGAAATCATTATTACCAATATATCTGATTTCAATCGGATGAGAAACATTTTCAAAATCCATATTATTTAATTCAAGCCCAGGACCATAAGAAATTATAAATCTTGTTGAACTTTTATGTGAAACATTTTTAACTATAATATTATTAAAAATCATTTTCCCCGTTCGGGTAGCAAAATTAAACTGACCATGAGAAAACAAATCCCTGTCAATATCTAACATGAAATTTTCAAAAGTAAGTGTAGCATTTTCAAAATCTTTATCACTGTTTACAACAAAAAAATTCATATGATTTTGAACGGGTCTCAGTCTTGCAGGATTGTCAGCTTCAGATGTGAATTTCAAATTTCTTGAAAGGTTTGGAATAAAAAAAGTAACATGTAATTGTCTTCCACCAGGCAATCTTATCGTTTCTACATCACGATTCATAATAGCTTCAACAGCAGATTTCTGATCAGTCACAAAAGCTTCTTTAGAAAAAGAAATAACAGAAAAATTAAATAAAAACACAAATAAAAAAAGACAGAATATAAATTTAGAATTTTTCATGTATATATTCTGTCATATTTTTAAAAAAATTTCAATAATTAACTGAAATTCCAAATTCTACTTTTCTTCCCTCAGACGGATAACCATATTTAGTTTCATAGTATTTATCATTAATATTTTTTACATTAATGTAATTTTTCTGATAACCAGAGTTTTTCCATATTGTATAAGAAAATCCAATATCACCGGTAAAGTATCCATCTAATTTTTCAAATCCAGAGCCTGGATTATGATATCTGTCACCAATATACTGCAAACTGACAAGAAGCGAATTGTTGTTATTATTAATTCCATAACTTAAAAGTGAAGAAAATTCAGGAATATATTCCACCTTGACTGAAACAGCACCCGGGGTTTTATTTTCTGCATCAAGATAATTTAAAATCAAATTTAAGTTATTTTTTCCAATTTTTTTATCATAGTTAAAATTAATACCCTGATAGCTTGTTTTACCAATATTCTGATTCTGTGATTTTGTTCCCACAGCATTTTTAACAATTAATATTTCATTTTTAATTTCATTTAAAAACAATCTCAATTTATAGCTTGAAGTTTTATTGATTTTATCTGAGTAAGTATAAGAAAAATTATCAGCTTTTTCTTCTTTTAAATCAGGATTAGGAGCACTACTGTCTAAATATCCCGAATAAAGTTCTTTCAGAGTTGGGAATTTTGTTTTCTGTGAAAATTCAATATAACTTTTATGGTTAATATTATGCTCAGCTGAAAAAGTAAATGAATCCATTTCATCATTGGCAACAGCTGCACCATTTGCATTATCAATAGTTTTTTTATTATAAGAAATACCGAAAGAAGTAATGTTTTCTTTGTTATATAAGGCAGCAACAGAATAAGAACTGGCTTCATATCTTTCCCATGGGTCGCTAATATCATCCTGTTCTCTGTGAATATCGTTTTTATAATAAATCATGTATGAGAAAATATCATTGTTTTTTTTGAATTCAGGAACAAAACTTAATCCATAGGAAGAATCATCATAAGTGGATTTGAACCCGAACGGAGTAGCCCCATTTACAA
>JBAZDD010000189.1:0-4782 GCA_041654635.1 Candidatus Muiribacteriota bacterium | reverse complement strand
CTTTTCTTTGTATTCTTCCATAATCATCGTATATATAATTTGTTGTATTATTATTTCTATCAACAATTCTTGAAATTTTCCCATATCTGAAATACATTCTGGTTCCGTTTTTTTCTTTTATTACTATTTCATTGTTTTCATCATACATTTTTAAAAAACTGTTTCTTTCAGCCCACCAGTTCCCGTTTAAATCTTTATAAAATGGTGTTACTCTGTTTGACGAATTAAAATAATATCTTACAGGTTTTCCTTCATTTGTTGTTTCATATACTATCTGATCATCGTTTAATGCCAGTCCTTCCCCTATTGGATGTCCGTCATAAAAAACATGTTTTTGTTGAAAATTTTGAATATGATTAAATGTTCTATTGAGAGTTTTCCTTGGATTTGAATTTTTAACAGATTCTCTGTCTGCTGAATTTTGAGCATTATTACATGTATTATCTATTACACTGTGAGTATCGCCTTCCGGATTTCGATTATTAATATCTGTTTGCTGAACAACTCCACTACCTGTTCTATCATCAGTTTTTTTACTGATTTTTTCTTTATATAATATAAATGCCTGGTCTATCTGATTTTTTATTGTAGAATTTTTCTGATTATATATTAAAAAATTATCAAGTGCTGTTAATAAATCTGTTATTTTTTCAACATTTTCTTCATTTTCATCTATCCATTCAAGAAGCTGACCTACAGCAGTGCTGCTTGAGGATATTTCATCAATAATTGTATTTTCCAGGGTTTCAATTTCATTTATTAACTCAAGTATTTTATTATACTCACCCTGTTTTACTGTTTCTAAATATTCTTGCTGTAAATTACAGTAATTATCAAGGTTTTCTTTTATAAATGATTGATTTGAAAATATTGTCAATGCTATTAATAAAAAAATTATTACTAAATTTTTAATTTTCATTTAATACCCCCGCTTTTTGTATCAGGCTGTAAACTTCGTCATGTAATGATTTTCTTTCGTTTTTAATTTCTGTTATTTTATTTTTTAATTCTGTTATTGATTTATTCAGATTTCTATTTTTTACAGTACTAAGAATTTTTTCTGCTTCATTAAAAAATCCATTATTATATTTTGTCAGTGCTTCACCAATTAATGAATAATCGCTGTATTCTGGATGATTTTTTTTAATTTCTCTGTAAGTTTCAAGCTGCTTTTCAGGTGATATTCTGCCATATATTATTCCAAGCATAAATTTTGATGGAATTAGGTATTTGGATTTTTTTTCTATTAGTTCTGTGAATATTTTTATTGATTTTTCAATATTTTCCTCGTAAATTTTCCCTTCTAATACTTCATCTTTTTCAAGTGCATTTCTTTCAAGCATTAAAGTAACTGCTTTGATAAACTTCCCTCTTGAAGAGTTAATATCAAGCTTCAGTAAATTAATTGCCTGTTCGGTTTTGTATATTGTCTGTTTTGAAAAAGTTTCATAAATTTCTGATACAGATTTTAAAACAGTTTCAGCATTTTTATTTTCTTCAATTTTTTCAAGTGCTTTGTTTATATCTGATTTATTAAAAATCTTTCTTTTTCTTTCTGGTATATAGTTTTCCCATTCTTCTCTTGTTACTGTTTTTAATTCATAATATTCATAAGGCAGCCCAAATATATTACTTTTATGCCAGTAAATATAATCACGGTTTTCAAGCACTGCACATATCTGACGACTTACATGTCCTGCTGAAAGCCAGTATGATTCAGGGCTTGCTATTACCTCAATATTATTTAAAAATATATCTTTAATTGAGGTTATATGCGAAATATAAGCTGCTGCATTAAATCCAAGCAACTTTACATCTTCAAGCATTGCCCATAATTTCCCTGGACTTGCCGCAGGTTCTGTTGGATATAATCCATTATAATCGTTTATATCTAAAACACCGCATGAAAAAAACACAAGCATTTCAAGGTCACCTGTCATTGACATTGTTTCTGCTGCTGGTGGTGGATATATTGGCTGAGCGTGTTGAAACGCAAATGGGCCGAAACTTTCATCTGCTTCTGCCCATATCATTCCTGTTTTATGATTTCCATGTGCTATCAGAAACAGCCAGTCCGCACTGTTTTTTACTGCTGCATGATTTTTTCTCTGATTGCCAAAATATAAATTAAGTGTTATGGTTCCGGCACTCAATATATTATTTTTATTTGCATCTGGATATGTATTATTATCTGTTATTTTTCCAAAACTTACTGCATAATCTCTTAATAAAAAATTGTGTTTGTTTACAAAATCAAGCGATTTATTCATATAATGCTGTAATCTGCTGTCTATTGAATTAATCAATGCTATTTCAAAAACTTCATCTTTTACCGGATTATGTGCAAAACCTGGCCATTTATCATACAGACTGGTTACTGCAATAGTTTTTTCAAACTTTCTTATATTACCGTCTGAATTTTTATAATCAAGAAAAATTGTTTTTGTAATTACTTCATTTGTAATATCAAAAGTCAGTATTACAGGGATTTGTTCTAACTGTGTTATTACTTCAGCGCATATTTTTAAATAATTATCAGTAACAGGATTTGTTTCTGTTCCTGAATCTTCACCTTTTACTGTGTAAAATATTTCTTCATCTTTTATATTTTTAAAATACAGTTTTTTTAATTCAGCATAATATGATATTTGAGGAACATTATTTTTAATCTGAGTGATTATCAATTTATAACTCTCGTCTAAATTGCTGTCTGAATAAGCTTTTTCGTGTAGAAGATCAATTAAATCCCTTAACATAATAAGTTCGGTACCTGTTTTTGACTGTAAACTCAATATTACATCTGGATAATAGTTTTCAAGTATTAAATTCCCTGTTTGTTCTTTTTTATTTAAAACATCATTTAATTCCTGATTAAACAGATTTTTAGAAAACATCAATAACTGCGAAGTTATGGAATATTCATCTAAAAGCTGATACATGTCAGCGCTTACATTTAATATTATTAACAGTAAAAATATTAAAACAGATATTTTTTTCATTTTGCCTCCAGTTTAAATGGCTGGCTGTAACCACTTTCTTTTTGATTTTGAATTATTGTTGCTGTAATGTATTTATTTTCAAGCTCTCTATTGTATGGTATTTTTAAAACTATTCCTGTTGGATAGTTTTTCCATGCAGTAACTTCCTGTTTTTTTAAAGCTGGTTTATATGTAATAAATCTCATTAAGCTATGTCTTCCGTTTAATCCGACATTTAAATGTATTCCTTGCTTGTAAAGCTTTATTTTATAAGCTGAAAACGGTTTATCTATTTCAAATTCATACTCACCTGCCGGGTTATTTTCTGTAAAAAAGTGATTTTTATTATTGTTGTTATAAAGAGTGATTTCTTTTGCAGTATTATTTATTGGTTCATCTATTTCAAATCTGGTATCAATTTCTATTTTTGAAAAAATATTCTGTTTATAGAAATAAAAATCCCAATGTGTATTTGATGAATGATACACAACATTTGTTGCATTAGGTATTGTATTTTCTGGATTTGAAACATCACCATGATAATCCCATGTATTTGTATGGTTCCTATCATAATAATCAAATTTTTTAATTTCAATTTCTGTTGTATCTATAATGTAGATTTCCGGTTTATAATTATTTTTCAGATTTACAAAAGATAAAGTTATTGTTAATTCATTTTCTGATGTTCTTGCTGTTGTTATTTCAGGCACCTGGGGATGATTACATATAAAATTTAATATACTGCTATACGATATTCTTGATTGATTAAATAAATCTTCATAACCACATCCGAGCCGATATTCATATTCTTTTCCATCAATTTTATTGACTTGTTCTGGGATTTTAAAGCTTTCAGCTTCACTTGTTATATTTGAACTCATGTATATTTCGTAAACTCTTTCCCATTCTGTTGTTTTTATTTCTCTTCTTTCTATAAAATATCCTTTAATATCATAATTTTTATAAATATTATCCCATTCAAAAACTGGATTACCCTCAATTGTTTCTGTGATTTTAAATGTATTTACTACTGGTGGCTTTACATCATATTCCACTTCTAAAATTTTACTTTTTGGAGATTCATCGCCAAATTTTGAAACTGCTGTCATGTAATATTCATATTTGTTTCCGTAAACAATTCTTATATCATCTACTGATGAAGAATATTTTTCTAAAAGTGCTATCTGTTCAACTTTGCCTGTTTTTAATGTTTTTCTATAAATTTTAAAATTTGTAATAACATCAGCATATTCATCCATTCTATCCCATTTTAAGCTTATTTTATTATTATAAGCTGAACAGAAAAAATTAAAATTTTTAAATTCATTTATTGTAAAAAACTTCAATCTTTCACTGCATTCTTTTGCATACAACGACTCTGGATACTCTTTTATAATTTTATTATAATAAGTGATTGCCTTTTCAACACTTCCTGTTTTTTCAAAACATATTCCAGTGTAAAAAAAAGCATATTCTTTAAAAAGCATATTTAAATTAACAATTTCTTCAAGATAACCTAATGCCTGACTGTAATTACCTGAATTTATCAAGACATCAGATATTTTATGAAGTGCGACTGCTCTTATTTCATCTTTCTGACTGGTTGAAAGAATATATTTAAAATCCTCAACTGCTTTTTCTATTAATCCCAGTTCAAAATAACATTCACCTCTATACATTTTTAAAGCTCTTAAATTATAAAACTCTGGGTATTTATCCATTATTTCTGTAAAAATTTCTACTGCTTTTTCATTATTTTTTATTTTATCTTTATAAACTAATGCGATTTCTGTCATAAATGCAG
>JBAZDD010000188.1:0-4820 GCA_041654635.1 Candidatus Muiribacteriota bacterium | reverse complement strand
CTTAAAAAACATAGAACTGAATTTATACAGAATTTTTCAAAAAATACTGCAAACATAATAATACACACAACTGATTATAAATTTCTTAAAGAAAGTCGCGAAAATTTCAATACTTTCAGTGTTTTTGAAATCCCAGCATGGTTTTTAAGAAAAACAGTTACAGATAAGCTTGATTCATATGGGGTTGTCTATAATACTTCGTTAGTTGACACAATTGTATCTGAACTTTCAGGTAAAGACCTTTCATCGATGGAAATTCAGCTTGATAAACTCTGTCTCTTTCTTGTTGATAAAACAGACCCATACATGGTTAATGTTGACTGGATAAAAGAAGGATTATCCGGTAAAGAATCAAGCTATTTTGGTTATATTAATTCGGTTTTTAGAAATTTTGCCCTCGGGGATTATGAAAATGCTGCTTCGGATTTTAATACACTTATTGAAAACATGGAATCAGCAGCTGTTGTAAATACAATGATTAAAAAATTTAAAGCACTTATAGATTTTTACTTTTTCTATCATAATAATTCAGATTTTAAATATTTTGCTGATGTTTCATCAAATATGGATTATAAAAGCTTTTTTGGAGCACTTTCAAATATTAAAAAGAAGATTGACAATAAATTAAGCTGTGGCAAAATGAGTTTTTTAAATGAGTTAAAACATCCTGACACAGTAAAGGATTTTACAGATATATCAAGTGGGATTCAAAAAAAAGATTTGCTGGCAAAATTTGAAAATATTATTAAAATGGATTCAATGCTGAAAAATGGTGAAATTTTATCTTATGAGGATTTATTTTTATTATTAACAGGGGAGGCAAAAATCAATGCAGATAATGGACGGTAAAAAACTCTCAGCTGAAATAAAAGAAAACTTGAAAAAAGAAATATCTGAAAAAAATCATAAACCTGGACTTGCTGTTGTTCTTGTAGGGGCTGATCCTGCTTCAGTTTTATACACAAATATGAAAAAGAAAGCATGTAAATCCTGCGGAATAGAATCATTTGAATATAATTTGCCCGGTAAAACAACTGAAGAAGAACTTTTTGAATTGATTGATAAACTTAACAATGATAACAAAATTAATGGTATTCTTGTTCAGTTACCACTTCCAGCTCATATTAATAAAGACACTGTACTTGATAAAATCTCTCCAGATAAAGATGTGGATGGGTTTCATGCTCTTAATATGGGTAAACTTATGCAGGGAAGAGAATGTTTTAAAGCCTGCACACCATGGGGAGTGATAAAACTTCTGGAAAAGTATAATATTAAAATTGAAGGAAAAAATGCAGTAGTGCTTGGAAGAAGTACTATAGTTGGAAAACCTATGGCTCAGATGCTTATGGAAAAAAATGCAACAGTAACAGTATGTCATTCAAGAACTAAAAACATTGAAGAAGTTACAAAACAAGCCGATATAATAATTTCAGCTATTGGCAGAGCTCATTTTGTTAAAGAGAATATGGTAAAAGAAGGTGCAGTTGTTGTAGATGTAGGAACAAATTACATTGGTGACAAACTGGTGGGAGATGTTGATTTTGAAAAAGTATCACCAAAAACTTCTTTTATTACACCTGTTCCTGGTGGAGTAGGACCAATGACAATAGCAACACTGCTTCAAAATACGTATGAGGCTTATTTAAAAAGCAGTAAGTAAAGAAAAAACAGTGAGTAAGTGAGTAAGTGAGTCGGGGTCAAGCTCTCGATCATTCGCACATTTGTTAAAATGTCGTAATGTTGAGACTTGACCCCTGAAAGAAAAAAGGGAGACTGTATGGAAAGGAAAATTCATTTTTATGAGAAATGGTGCAAAGGATGCGGAATCTGCGCAGCATTTTGCCCAAAGGGAGCAATTACAATCGATAATCTTACAGGGAAACCAGTGTTTGATGAAGAAAAATGTATTCAATGCGGTTTCTGTGAGCTGAGATGTCCAGATTTTGCGGTTGTAGTAAACAAAAATAAGAAAAAAACTAAAAGCAAGAAAGACGGGGAGTAGTTTATGATTAAATTAATGCAGGGTAATGAAGCGTGTGCTTATGGTGCTCTGGCTGCCGGAGTAAGATTTTTTGGTGGATATCCTATAACGCCATCAACTGAAATAGCTGAAATAATGTCAGTTGAACTTCCAAAACGTGGTGGAGTTTTTATTCAGATGGAAGATGAAATTGCAAGTATGGCATCAATTATTGGAGCGTCAATAGGTGGTTTAAAATCCATGACTTCAACAAGTGGTCCAGGTTTTTCTCTTATGCAGGAAAATATTGGTTATGGAGTAATTACAGAAACCCCTTGTGTCGTGGTAAATGTAATGCGTGGCGGACCTTCAACCGGACTTCCTACAATGCCTTCACAGTCTGATATAATGCAGGCAAGATGGGGAACACATGGAGATCATCCAATAATTGCAACTTACCCACACACTATTCCTGAAATATATTATGAAACGATACGTTCAGTTTATCTTGCTGAAAAATACAGAATTCCGGTTATATTACTTTTAGACGAAGTAATAGGTCATATGAGAGAAAAAATTGACCTGCCGGATGAAAATACAATTGAAAAATTTAAAAGAATAGTTCCAGAAGTTCCTAATGAGTGGTTTTTCCCTTTTGAAAGAAATCATACAAACATTCCTCCGCTTGTTGAATTTGGTCAGGGATACAGATATCACATTACAGGACTTATTCATGATGTTGATGGCTTCCCGACAAGCAAGCCAAATCAGATAAATGCTTTTATGAAAAGACTTTTCAGAAAAATAAACAATAATCTTGATGATATACTTAAATGGGAAGAATATATGTTAGATGATGCTGAGTATATGATTTTTGCAGCAGGATGTACTGCAAGAACAGCAAAAGCTTCAATAGATACTTTAAGAAAAGAACATGGGGTAAAAATTGGATTATTAAGACCTGTAACAATATGGCCTTTTATTGAAAAAGTTTTACTTGAAAAATCAAAAAATATGAAAAAAATATTTGTGCCTGAAATGAATATGGGACAACTTTCTCTTGAAGTAGAAAAAGTAATTGCAGAAAAAGTTCCAGTAATTAAATATAATAAAATTAATGGTGAAGTAATTTATCCAAGTGAACTTACAAAGTTCATAATGGAGGTGAAATAATGGAAGGAAGCGTAGTTCATAAATATTTAAGAAAAAATAAAAAATTCCCTCATATATGGTGCCCCGGTTGTGGTCACGGAATAATAATGGGATCAATTTTAAGAGTAATTGATAAATTGCAGCTTGACAGGGATAATGTAGCTATGATTTCAGGAATTGGATGTTCATCAAGAACACCTACCTATGTTGACTTTAATACAATGCACACTACTCATGGAAGAGCACTTGCTTTTGCAACCGGAGTTAAACTTGCAAAACCTGACATGAAAGTAATTGTTGTAATGGGAGACGGTGATGCTGTTGGTATTGGTGGAAATCACTTTATTCATGCTGCCAGAAGAAATATGGATTTAAAAGTTATTGTATATAACAATAATATTTATGGTATGACAGGTGGACAGATGTCACCTACAACACCTTCAGGAAAAAAAGCAACAACAGCAAGAATGGGTAATATTGAAAGAAGTTTTGATATATGTGCATTAGGTGAAGCAACAGGTGCAAACTATGTTGCAAGAGCAACTGCTTATCATGTTCAGCTTTTAGATAAATATATTGAAAAAAGTCTGACTAAAAAAGGCTTTACTCTTGTAGAAGCAATAAGTCATTGTCCAACAACTTATGGTCGCCTTAACAAAACAAAAGATCCGGTTGAAATGATGAAATTCCAGAAAGAAAATTTTATTCCGAAAGCTGTGTATGACAAGTTATCTGATGAGGATAGGAAAGAAAAATTCCCTATTGGAGAATTTGTAGATGTTGACAAAGAAGATTTTGTTTCAAGATATCTAAAACTAATTGAAGCAGTGGGGGAAAAATAGATGAACTGGGATAGATATGAAATCAGATTGAGTGGTTCTGGTGGACAGGGTTTAATTTTAGGTGGAATAGTGCTTGCTGAAGCCGCTGCAATTAATCAGGGCATAAATGCAACACAGACACAGTCTTATGGTCCTGAAGCTCGAGGCGGAGCTTCTAAATCCGAAGTAATAATAAGTAAAGATGAAGTATTATTCCCTAAACTTGAAAATGTTAATGTGCTTGTCAGTCTTAATCAGAGCTCTTGCGATGCTTATGTTTATGATTTGAGAGCTGATGGAATATTAATAGTAGATGATTTTCTTGTAAAAGCCATACCTGTTACAATTGAAAAAAAATACAGACTTCCATTTATGAAAACTTCTCAGGAAGAGTTTGGAACAACAATAGTGATGAATATGATGGCACTTGGTGCTGTTCAGGCAATTACAAAATGTGTTAACGAAGATGCTCTGATTAAAGCAATAAGAAACAGAGCTCCAAAAGGCACTGAAGACATGAATGAGAAGGCTGCAAGACTTGGAATGAAGCTTGCTAAGGAACATGAAAGAAAATGACAGAAAATGAAGTTTTCGATTATCATGCGAAATATAGTGGTAAAATAGGATTACAGATTAAAACTTCTGTAAAAGATAGAGATGAACTTTCACTTGCCTACACTCCAGGTGTGGGCAAGGTCTGTTCAGAAATCGCTAAAAATCCTGATACGGTTTATAATTACACTTCAAAAAAAAATACAGTTGCAATTGTTACAGATGGGACAGCTGTGCTGGGTCTTGGTAATCTTGGACCGGAAGCAGCACTTCCAGTCATGGAAGGAAAAGCACTGCTTTTTAAAAAATTTGCAGATATCGATGCATGGCCT
>JBAZDD010000187.1:0-4831 GCA_041654635.1 Candidatus Muiribacteriota bacterium | reverse complement strand
CGGATGAAGCTTAAAAACAAGAACTAAAAAGCGGTGGGTGAAGCGGGAAACATCAAAAAAATGATTTGAGATTTAAAAAAATATGAATCTTTATCGAAAATATAGACCAAAAAATTTTGGTGAAATAGTAGCTCAGGATTTTGCTGTTCAAACTGTAAAAAATTCCATAATTACAAGACGAATTTCCCATGCCTATCTTTTTTCAGGTCCACGTGGAACTGGAAAAACAACGCTTTCAAAAATATTTGCAAAAGCACTTAACTGTCTTGATGATAAATCCTATGAACCGTGCAATAAATGTAAAAACTGCCTGGATTTCAATTCAGGTAAATTCATGGATTACTTTGAAATTGATGCAGCTTCCAACAGAAAAGTGGAAGAAATGCGTGATTTAATTGATAAAGTAAAATTCGTTCCTTCACAAGGTAAATATAAAGTTTATGTTATTGATGAAGCACATATGCTCACAAGAGAAGCTTCTAATGCATTTCTTAAAACGCTTGAAGAACCGCCTTCCCATGTTATTTTTATTCTTGCAACTACTGAAATACATAAAATACTTAATACAATTCAATCAAGATGTCAGAGGTTCGATTTTAACAGAATAGCTGTAAAAAATATTAAAATCAGATTACTTGAAATCTGTAAAAATGAAAAAATTTCGATTGAAGATGAAGTTCTTGACTATATATCATATTATGCAGAAGGCGGAATGAGAGATGCAATAAACCTTCTTGAGCAGTTATGGGCATTTTCTGATAAAAAAATTGATATAGATGTAATAAGAAGTGTATTTGGCACAGCTGGATACGACAGTGTTATTGACTTTATAGAAAAGGCTTTATCAGATAATTTTAATGATATACTTACTTTTACAGACGAAATGTATAGAAATGGAATTGATTTTACAATATTTTTAGAAGATCTCCTTAAAGTTCTGAAAGACATTCTTTATTTTAAGTGGAATGCTTCAAAAAATGATTTTTTTCCATGGCTTAAAGAAAATATTGAAAGAGTTAACAGATTTTCAGAAAAACAGCTTTACTCATTACTTTCAAGTTTAAACAGTGAGTATTACAATCTGAAAAAAAGTGAAGATGTAAGACTTGCTTTTGAATTATTAATTTTCAGACAGAAAAAAATCAAAACTGAACCCCAGATAATAATAAAAGAAGTACCAGCTGATAAAAAAACTTCGGTTGAAAAAATTATTCAACCTGAAGTTACTACACCAAAAATACCGGATTTAGATGAAAATACAGTTAAAAATGCATGGGAATTTGTTATTACAAACATTGCAAAAGAAAGTAAATTTCTATCATCCTGTCTTCTTGAGGCTAAAATTGATTTCAATAAAAATGAGAATGTTTTAAATATAATTTTCAAACCCGGATATAACTTTCATTATTCAAGGACAAAAAAGGCAGGTAGTATAATAGAAGAACACTTCTACAATGTAACTGGAAAAAAAATAAATTTTAAATATAATATTGAAAAAGAAAATATTAAAAAAGGTTCAGTCGAAGAAAAAACTGAAACTGTTGAAAATAAACCAGCTGAAAACGAAAATGTGCTTGGGAAAGAGTTTTCAAAAATTAAAATGCTTAATGAACTTGCTGAAAATTTTAAAATCAAAAGCATAAAAAAAATCGAGGAGGATTAACATATGGGTAAATTTCCAAATTTTGGCGGCGGTAATATGAATCAACTTATGAAACAAGCGCAGAAAATGCAGAAAGATATGATGAAAGCACAGGAAGATTTAAAAAATCAGGAAGTTGAAGGCAGTGCAGGTGGTGGAATGGTAAAAATCACCATGACTTGTGGTTATGAAGTTCAAAATATTGAAATTGAAAAAGACGTTATTGATCCAGATGATAAAGAAATGCTGCAGGATCTTATAACAGCAGCTTTCAACGATGCTCTAAATAAAGTAAAAGAAACATCGGAAGGACAGATGTCAAAACTTACAGGTGGCATGAATATACCAGGATTATTCTGATGAACACTCAGGATCCTTTGCATAAACTGGTTTTTGAGTTTGCAAAATTACCATCAATTGGGAAAAAAACAGCTCAGAGACTTGCTTATTACATAATGTCACAAAGTGAAGAAAATGCGCTGGAACTTGCAAATTCTATAATTGATGCTAAAAGAAAAGTAAATTTCTGTGAAAATTGTTTTAATTATTCTGAAAACGCTTCTTGTAGAATTTGTAATGATTCGTCACGTGACACAGGTATAATCTGTGTAACAGAAACTCCCAGAGAAATCGACGTTATTGAATCAACTCACGAATACAGCGGAACATATCATGTTCTTCATGGTTTAATAGCACCATTAAAAGGGATAAGTCCTGAAAATCTTAAAATTAGAGAACTTTTAAATAGAATTGAAAAAAATGAAATAAGAGAAATAATAATCGCACTTGATTTTACAGTTGAAGCAGATGCCACAACATTATATCTGACAAGACTTATTAAACCGCTCGGTGTTTCAATTACAAGAATAGCTTCAGGAATTCCAGCTGGAGCATCACTTGAATTTGCTGATACAGTAACACTGGGTCAGGCTTTAAGAGGAAGAATAAAATTATGAAAAATAAAAAGCTTGTCATTCTTCTTGAAATTGCAATTACAGCAGCACTTGCATTAATATTAAGTAAATTTTTCAGATTATACAAAATGCCACAGGGTGGGTCTGTAACACTTGAAATGCTCCCGCTTGCTTTTTTTGCCTACAGAAGAGGATTTTCTCAGGCAATGTTTGCTGGATTCATATATTCCATTGTTTCAATAATTTTTATAGATAATCCCATAATGCATTTTTTTCAACCAGTGCTGGATTATGTTATTCCATCCCTTGTTATGGCAATATGTGGATTTGGTTTAAAAAAAGATATTTATGTAAAGGAGTTTCTTTTTGTAATCGCTTTTATGCTGAGATTGATTTCACATGTGGTTTCAGGGGTTATTTTTTATGGGCAGTATGCTCCTGAAGGGACAAGTGCTTTCATGTATTCATTTATTTATAATATTACATATTTGTTACCATCAGCGGTTGCAGTAATGATAATAATTTATGTTTTTGACAGAAGAAAACTTTTTAAAAACTGAAAATCAGAATTTTATAAACTATTCAATAATATTTTTATTAATAACTGCCTTATTTGTTGTTTACGGGAATATTAACAATGGATATTTTACAGATGGTTATGTAAATCTGAGAATATCGAAAGATTTTACTCTTTTTTTTACAGAAAAAGGATCGCCTGTTTTTAATGAAAATCCTGTTTATCCATTACTTATAAGTTTTTTTTCATTTTTTACTTATGAGTTTAATGCAGCCCTGATTGTAAATTATTCAGCCTATCTTCTGGGTGCTGTTTTTTTTTACAAAATATGCTTTTTTTTTGTTAAAAGAAGTTCAGCCTCAATATGTGCAACAGTTTTTTTCATACTTAATCCTGTAGGACTTTTCTGGGCGCTGAGAGTGATGCCGGATACTCTTTTTGTTACATTATGTCTGTTTTTTTTCTATCTTATTTTAAAAGAAAAATTCATATATGGAGCAATTATTCTTTTTATACTTTCAGTAACAAGAACTGAGGGGATTTTTCTATTACCTGTATTATTTTTTTATTCAAAAGAAAAATCTATGAAAAAAAGTTTATTTTTATGTTTTTTAGTTATACTGCCGTTTATTTTGAAAGCAATTTTTTTTAAATCAGGTGGAAGTGTAAATTTTATTATTGCTTATGATATGTTAGTCCATGTTGACTTGTTATCAAATATTAAAAATCATCTGAGTCAGTTTCCTTATGTTTTCGGATTATCAACAATGGTGTTTATTCTTTCAGGAATTCTTTTTTATTTTAAGTTTGAAAAAAAACAGAAAGAAATTTATGCAGTTATTTACATAATAGTAATCTATCTTTTAATGAATTTTTTCTGGGCATATGTTCAGTTTCGTCACTGGCTTCCATTTATCTGGGCAGTCCATGTTTTAACTGTGTATTTTTTTAAAAAACTTTTTGAAATGTTTGAAATGAATGAACAGATTGAAACAGGCAGAAAAACTATGATTTCGGTAATTCTTATGTTGTTTATTGCTTATACAGCTTACGGTAATTATTATTCAGCAATTAACAGAGTTGATGCAATGAAAGATATAATGGGAAATATAAAAAAATCAGGATATTTTATAAGAGATAAAAAAAATATTGTTGTTTTTTCAAATGTATCAGAAAATTTAAGTTATTTTTCCCCAGAAAAAAATTTTTACAGCATATATGATTTTGAATCTCTTTATCAGAATATTGATAATGACATTTATTATGTAATTTACTCTGAAAAAGTGCCGGATGATATTCCCTGGGAAAACATTCTTGAAGAAGAAATAAAATTTGAGTCTGAATTTAACTTTTATTACCCGGCAGCTCCTGTTTTTGGATTCGATTCAAGCTGGTTATGGCTTGAGAAAAAAGGTGAAAAAATTGAAAATAATACAACAATATATTCATTGAAAAAAAATAATTTTTTACAACTTTATGCACAGCAGTTGTTTGAAGAAAAAAAATATGACAAAGCTATTGAGGCAGTTGAAAAAATTTTGGAAAGTCCACTTAGTGACAGTGATAGAAAAATTATAGAAGCTGGGTTGAAAATAATTAAAATAGAAGCAGGATATGAGAAGTAACCTCAAAATAGCACATATAATAACAAAATTTGCAATCGGCGGGGCAACAGAAAACACTCTGTTTACAACAGATTATCTGGTAAAAAAAAAATACAAGGTGACTCTTGTTACGGGCGTAATAAATTCTGAAGAA